>JALZCA010000163.1 GCA_030863285.1 Actinomycetota bacterium
CGACGACGACGATGATGATGACGACGACGATGACGACGACGGCAAGGGGAACGACGGCGGCAACAAGGGCGACGACGACGACAAACCCGATGATCCCGATGGTCCCGGGGGCGATCGCAACAAGGGAAACGGCAACGACGACAAGCGACGCGACCCCTCCGACAAGGACACGCGCGGCCCCCGCGACGGCAAAGACAAGAAGGCCAAGGCCAAGAAGGACAAGAAGAAGAACGACGACGCCGACGGCGATTCGAACGGCGCCGGCGTCGGCAAGTTCAGCGCCACGGGTGACTTCGATACCGATCGACTCGAGCTGATTGCTACCCATCTGCGAGCACGCGGTCTCGACGAGGACGAGATCCTGAAGCGGGTCTACGCGCCGTTCATAATCGGCGGCCCCGCCGCGTGGACCAACACGTGGGGTGCTCCCCGCTACGGTCCCGGACCAATCGTTCGCACGCACGAGGGCCAGGACGTCTTCTGCAAGTACGGCGATCCCGTGCTCGCAGCGGAAGACGGCGAGATCGAATTCGACGATGGAGGTCTGGGCGGAAAGGTCGCTCGCCTGTATCGCCAGGACGACTCGTACTGGTACTACGCCCACTTGTCGGGCTGGAACACGAAGGAATTCGAAGACGGTGACCAAGTAAAGGCCGGCGACGTCATCGGGTTCTGCGGCAACACGGGGAACGCCATCACCACGCCGCCGCACGTCCACTTCGGTTGGTACCAGCCGAGCGGCGAGTCCAAGAACCCCATGGGGATGCTCGTCAAGTGGTTGCGCATCGCGCAGCGCAACGCCGCGATCGCATACGAGAAAGAGACCGGCCGCTCCATCGCAGACCTCGCCGAAGAGGGCTCGCAGAGATTGCTCGGCGATGGATTCGCCCCTGACATCTCCGAGTTGAAGGTGTCGTCCGAAGCTCTTCTTGCTGCTTCGTCGTCGCCGGGCGCGGGTGGGTTCGGCCTCGCCGATGCCGCCCTTCACGCCGCGCTCGCGGGCTCCGAGGACGAGGTTTCCGGAGACGTGGAGGCCGCCGCTGAGGGTGCCGGCGACGAGCACTCCGAGCTCGTCGAGCTCCTCGCCGAGTCACAGGGCGAGACCGCCGCCACCGGCGACTGAGCCCTCAGGCGCACGAAAAGGGGCGAGGCTTTCGCCCCGCCCCCAGTCGACCTAGCAGCAGCCCGGGCCGCATTCAGGACAGCACTCGGGGTTGCAATCCACAGGGCTCACCTCCTCCTACGCGTCATGCGCTCGATTCGCCGCTCGGAGCGACTTCGTCGAGCAGCGAGCGAACTCTGCGCTTGATGTCGTCTCGAATGGCCCGAACTTCCTCGATCGACTTCCCCGCGGGGTCGGGTAGCTCCCAATCGAGGTAGCGCTTTCCCGGGTAGACGGGGCACGCGTCGCCGCAGCCCATCGTGATCACGACGTCGGCGGCTCGCACCGCTTCATCGCTGAGCGGTTTGGGGAATTCTCGCGAGACGTCGAGGCCGATCTCGTCGAGCGCGCGCCGGACCTCCGGGTGGATCTCGTCGGCCGGAGCCGATCCCGCCGAGGAGACGCGCACGCGCCCGCGCGCCACGTGATCGAGCAGCGCGGCCGCCATTTGAGAGCGGCCTGCGTTGTGCACGCAGACGAACAGCACCTCCGGGTTGTCGCTCATCGGCCGCACGCTCGGGCGGTCGTGACGTCCTCGGCCCGCTCCGCGAGGTCGCGCAGACCCGATGCGAGCTCCACGAGACGCTCGGGAACGAGGCGGTAATAGATCCAGTACGACTGACGTCTCGTCTGTACGAGCCCCGCCTCGCGCAGCGCTTTCATGTGGTGCGACAGCAGGGGCTGGCTGATGCCGAGGTCTTCGGTGAGATGGCATACGCACAGCTCTTCTTCCGCAAGGAGCTCGCAGATCCGGGCTCGAACCGGGTCCGCCAGCGCCCGGATGGCGGACGTGTCGAGGCCACGGGTGAGGGTTCTCATCGGGTGCACTGTATCAAAGGAGATTTATATAGTCGAGGTCTCTGTCGAATCGCCACCGACCGGCCCTCGTGGAGGCTCCGTTATTCTTCTTCGCCGGGCCGTCCGAGATGGCCCGCGTTTCTCGGCGGGATGCCCGAGTGGCCAAAGGGAGCGGCCTGTAAAGTCGCCGGCTGATGCCTTCGGAGGTTCAAATCCTTCTCCCGCCACTGGTGTGCACTACTAGGGTCCCTTCATGACGAAGGACTACCGCTCTTACAGCCTGTGGCTTGACTCGCTCGGCGAGGACCTCGAGCCGCGCCCCGCTTTGGGCGGCGATGTCGACGTCGACGTCGCGATCGTGGGGGCCGGCTACACCGGGCTGTGGACCGCGTACTACCTCGCCAAGGCCGACCCGACGATGCGTATCGCGGTCGTCGAAAAGGAGATAGCCGGCTTCGGCGCGTCGGGACGCAACGGTGGGTGGTGTTCGGCTCTCTTTGCCGCCAAGCCGAAGAAGATCGCCAAGAAGAGCGGGCGCGAGGGGGCCGTCGCGATGCAGCGAGCGATGTTCGCGACCATCGACGAGGTGGGACGCGTCGCTCACGCCGAGAAGATCGACGCGCATTTTCGCAAGGGGGGCACGCTCGTTGCCGCCACGACTCCCGCACAACTACAGCGGGTCCGGGAGTCGGTTGAAGAAGAGCGGGCGTGGGGCTTCACCGAGGACGATTTCCGATGGCTCGAAGAAGACGAGGCGCGCGCGGTGATCGACGTCGCCGGTTGTCTCGGAGGCGCGTACACACCACATTGCGCGCGCGTGCAGCCGGCGCGTTTGGCCCGCGGCCTCGCGCGCGCGGTAGAGAAGCTCGGGGTCGTGATCTACGAGCAGACCGAGGCGACCGCCCTGCGGCCACGCGCGGTCGTGACCAACCACGGGACGGTGAGGGCGGACGTCGTCGTGCGCGCGATCGAGGGATACACGCCCAATCTGCGCAACGCTCGCCGCGTCTTGTTGCCGCTGTACTCGCTCATGATCGCGACCGAGCCGTTGCCCGAGGCTTTCTGGGACGACATCGGCTGGCGGCGGGGCGAGACGTTTGCCGACGGTCGGCATCTCATCATCTACGCGCAGCGAACCGCAGACGACCGCATCGCGATCGGCGGCCGAGGCGCCCCGTACCACTTCGGGTCGAGGATCAAGGAGTCCTTCGACCGGGAGCCGGAGGTGTTCGCCGAATTGCAGCGAGTCTTGCGGACGTTGTGGCCCGCGCTGGGAGATGCGCGCATCACTCACGAGTGGGGCGGCCCCCTCGGAGCGCCGCGCGACTGGTACAGCTCCGTCGGATTCGATCGCGCATCCGGATCCGCGTGGGCCGGCGGCTACGTCGGCGACGGTGTCTCCACCACGAACCTCGCGGGACGAACGCTCCGCGACCTCATACTCGAGCGGGATACCGACATCGTGAGACTGCCGTGGGTGCACCATCGCTCGCGCCGCTGGGAGCCGGAGCCATTTCGCTGGATCGGAACGAACGTCGCCCTCAAGATGATGGCGAGCGCCGACCACGCAGAGGCTCGCACCGGCAAGCCCGCTCGCCGCGCCGACCTGGTCGGCAAGCTGATCGGGATCTAGGTCAGATGAACGCCTCCACGCCGCTCACGTCGTCGATCGCGTCTCGTTTGGCTCTGTCGTTTCCGCCCGGCCCCCCCAACACCTGGTCCTTCGTGCCGTCCTTCGCCAGGATCTTGTCGTTGTCGTCCTGACCCTCGAGGCGGTCTCGCTGCTCGCCGCCGACGATCTCGTCGGCACCCGGCCCTCCGAGCACCTTGTCCTCGTCGGCGTCGCCGCGGAGCTCGTCGTTCTCTGTGCCGCCGACCATCTCGTCGTCTCCGGCCGCTCCCACCGCTTTGTCGGCGCCCGCCTGAGCAAGGATGTCGTCGGCACCTCCGCCGCCGTTCATGACGTCGCCCTGGTCGCCGCCCGCCATGAGGTCGTTGCCGGAACCGCCTATGACATGGTCCTCGCCTTGCGCTCCCTCGAGTGCGTCCGGCCCCCCGCCGCCGAACACTCGGTCTTCACCCTCGCCACCGTCGACGAAGTCCTTCCCGCCGTCGCCGCTCGTGGTGTCGTTGCCGGGGCCTCCGAAGACTCCTGCCGTCACCGGTCCCGTGGCGGTGGCATCGAAGTCGTCGCCCCCACCACCGGAGAGGTCGTCGACGCCGTCGCCGCCCTCGATGAGGTCTTTCCCGTCTCCGCCCGTCCCCTCGTCCTCACCGCGATCACCGATGATCTTGTCGTTGCCGCCACCGCCGTCGATCTCGTCGTTGCCCTCGCCCGCGAGGATGATGTCGTTACCTCCGCGCGCGTCGATCTCGTCGTTGCCTCCTTCGGCACAGATGACGTCGTCCCCGCCGGTGCCGGTGATGACCTCGCCCGTGTCGTCGCTCTCGTGCGTGCACGGCGGGAAGAGCTTGAGCTCGACGAAGTAAGTCCCGCTGAAGTTCGCCGCGTCATAGTCCGCGGCAACTGCGCCGGTGGTAAATCCGATGAGCTCGTAGCTACCGACGGGCAACACGCCGCTCGCGCCCCCGACCGGCGTAATCGCGCTGTCGCAATCGCCCCCGGCGAAATCCACCTTTTCGAAGAGCGTCGTCTCGCCCTCGAGCCGGACGGACGACTCGCTGCAGTCCTCGTCGTCGCTGTTCGTCGAGTTCACGGAGGTGGTGAGCGAATATGGCGTGGGGGTCTCCACTACGGAGAACGCAAGCGTGGCGCTCGACGTACCGTCCGCTACCGGGACTCCCTCTTCGCGGGCTGCTGATGCTCTACCCGAGACGAAACCGCGCGATGTCATGCCATGCAGTGTGGTTCCGCTCACCGGCCCGCCCGGGCCGAGATAGACGTCCGTCGCGATCCTGGTGGACGAACGGGCGTTTCCGTCCGCGCCGGAGATGGTGTCCTGGAGGTTCGCGTCGAAGCTCGTGAAGTCCGAGTCGCCGGCTTCATCGAATTTCTCGTCTTCTGCGTTCAAAGCGAGGAAGTAGTCGACGCCCGAGGCCACGTCGCCGTACTGGGGGCCGGGGAGCCCAGTGCCGCCTCCTCCAGCACTCGCCGGCCCCGCCGGGGAGGCGACGAGGCATCCGGTGAGTAACGCAATCGCGGCGATTGCCCGAGTCGCGGCGGACGTTTCGGACATACCAGACCCCTTTCGTACCGCCGCGCCCTGGATTCTATGAACCGGTCCGACCCGAAGAAAGGGGGTTGGCTTTCTTAGCGCGCAGGTTGAGCCGGAGACACGTCAGGCGCGTGCGGCGAGCCGGCTCAGTACGTCGCTTATCGGCTCGTGCACGACGGCGTGAGCCCGCGCGTCGTAGGGCGTGGGCTGCGCGTTCACGATCACTAGGCGCGCGCCGGCGCGCAAGGCGTACTGCGGAAGGTAAGCCACCGGATAGACGCTCAGCGACGTGCCGATGGCGAGAAAGACGTCGCACGCGGAGGCAGCGCTCTGGGCTCGCTCGAGGTCGGCCGCCACTAGGGGTTGCCCGAAGGAGATCGTCGCCGACTTCAATATCCCGCCGCACGTCCGGCAGTCGGGATCCTCCTCGCCGGCACGGACGCGCTCCAAAGCTCTCTCCATGGGAGCCCGCTCGCCGCACGACATGCATGTCACCTCGCGGATGGTCCCGTGTATTTCGATCGTGCGCGTGGACGAGCTCCCGGCCTTCTGGTGAAGGCCGTCGATGTTCTGCGTGATGAGCGTCTGCAGCTTCCCGTGGCGTTCCATCTCGGCGAGGGCAATGTGGCCGCGGTTCGGCTGTGCGCTCCACGACGGATGCTCGAGGCGGGTTCGCCATACTCGCTTTCGCATCTCGGGATCGCTCAGGTAGTGACTGATGTGCGAGAGCTTCTCGGCCTTAGGGTCCTTCGTCCAGACGCCCTGGGGCCCACGGAAGTCGGGGATGCCCGACTCCGTAGAGATGCCGGCCCCCGTTAGGGCGACGACGTTGTCCGCCTCGCGGATCCATTGCGCGATCGAAGAGAGGTCGTTCATAAGCGGCAGGTGCTCGGAGTAGTGACGTAGGTACCCTAGGGCATGCTTCCCGAGAGTCCCGAACCACTCGCGCGTTTTGCTTCTCTTCAATCGCGCCTGGTCGACGAGGTCGTGGCGGGCGGCCCCAGCGCGATGAGACGCGGAACTCTCGTGGTCCTTCCATCGATCACGTTTCCTACGGAAGAGCTCCGCAAGATCATCGGCATCCAGTACTACGAAGAACGGATGATGTACACGTTGTTGTCGTTGCGCGATCCGAACCTGCGACTCGTGTACGTAACGTCGATCGAGGTCGACCCGGCGATCGTGGACTATTACCTGAGCTTTCTGCCGCAGGACGTGGACGCACTAAGCAGGCTCACGATGATCGCGGTGGGAGACCGCGCGCCCAGCGCCCTGACCGCCAAGCTCCTCGCGTCCGACGTCACACTCGAACGCATCAGAGCCGCGATCGATCCCGGCGGTGGATACATCCTGCCGTTCAACGTCACTCGTCTCGAGGCGATGTTTGCAGAGCAGATCGGGCTGCCTCTACTCGGGCCTCATCCCGATCTCATCCCGCTGGGATCCAAGAGCGGCTCGCGCAGGATCGCGAAGGTAGCCGGCGTCCCGGTCCTGCCCGGGAGCGAGGATCTCTATTCCGTTGCCGAGGTCGAGGATGCAATCGACGACGTGCGAGAGGACAACCCGGATGCCGAGGCTGTCGTCGTCAAGCTGAACAATGGTTTCTCGGGTCAGGGGAACGCGATCATCGACCTCCGCACGGTCCGGTTCCCGTTGGTGGAGACGCCGACCGTGTTCTGCGCGGCGGAGGAGTCGTGGGCCTCGTTCGCTACGAAGATCGAGGCCGAGGGAGCCGTGGTTGAAGAGCTGTTGCGGGGCGCGGCAATCGTGTCGCCGAGCGTCCAGCTGAGCATCGCCCCGGATGGGTCCATCGAGACGCTGTCGACGCACGATCAGATCCTCGGCGGGCCCGACGATCAGGTCTACCTCGGATGTCGCTTTCCGGCACGAGCCGAGTATCGCCGCGCGATCCTCAATCTGGCCTTGGAGAGCGCGAAGGTCCTCGCGGAAGAGGGTGTGTTCGGCTCTTTCGGTATCGACTTCATCGGGATCCCCGACCGAGAGGATCCCGACATGTACCTGTCGGAGATCAACCTTCGGGTCGGCGGCACGACGCACCCGTTTCAGATGGCGCAACTCATCACCGATGGCACGTACGACTTCTCGACCGGTGAGCTCTCGGCCGGGGGCCGGGCGAAGTTCTACATCTCGACGGACAACTTGAAGTCCGATCGCTACGTCGGGATGACGCCGGCTGATGCCGTTGCGGCCATCGAACGAGCCGGCCTTGGCTACGACCGGGCCACGCGCACGGGGACCACGTTGCACTTACTGGGTGCGTTAAAGCAATACGGGAAGCTCGGCGCGCTCTGCATCGCGAACTCCTACGAAGCCGCCGACGAGCTGTTCGAGAACGTCGTCGCCACCCTTGACGTAGCCGGGGAAGTGGTTGGCTCCTAGTCGTCTTCCGGGCGCGGCGCTCCTCCGGAACGATGCACCGCGAGCGCGGACAATGCCTCGAGCACGATCCGGTGCGCGGCTATCGCGGTGATCTCGGCGTGGTCGTAAGGAGGTGACACTTCGACGACGTCCATACCGGCGAGGCCGCGCTCGAGTACGAAAAAGCGGATTGCGCGCAGCAACTCGCGCGTGGTGAGGCCGCCGGGTTCCGGCGTTCCCGTGCCCGGCGCGTACGCGGGATCAAGTGAGTCGATATCCACCGACAAGAAGAGGTGGTCGGCGTCTCCGATCTGGTACATGACCGAATTGACCACGGACTCGATGCCGGCCTCGATGATTTTCTCCATCCGATGCCAGCGCACCCCGGACGAGCGCATCCATTCGAACTCTTCGGGGTTCGGCCAGTAGCCGCGCAGGCCGATCTGGATCAAGCGGTCTCCCCGAACGATCCCCTCGTCGACGAGGTAGCGAAACGGCGTACCGTGCCCGTACTTCACGTCCCAGTTCTCGAGCGCGGTGTCGGCATGGGTGTCGAAGTGAACGACCGCGAGCGATCCGGGTTCGAGCGCCTCGGCCACCGCGGCGATATCCGGATACGAGATCGAATGGTCTCCGCCCAGCACGATCGGCACGGCGCCCGCTGTCACGATGCCGGCGACGGCTTCCTTGATGCGCGCGTGGTTCGCCACTCCCTGTCCTGGCCACACGGTCGCATCTCCGTGGTCGACGACCCTCAATTGTTCGAACGGATCGACGCCGAGGTCCATGTGCCACGCCTTCGGCGAACCGCCGCCCTCGAGGCAAGACCGGATCGCGCGGGGGCCGAAGCGCGTCCCGGGCCGGTGCGTGACGAGGTCGTCAATGGGGGCGCCGAGAATCGCGACATCGACGCCTTCCAGCTCCGCGGGATCGATAACGAGCGGGACCTTCTGGAAGGTGTTGATTCCGGCATAGCCGGGCTCATCCGGGCGGTTGGCTTGCACGAGCGCCATTGTTCCAGGCGCGTCATTGGCGCATTCGAACGTCCCCTCGTGCGCCTAGGAGGAGCGTGCCGGGTAGCGCGTTATCCTTGGACGCTCGCCCCCTTAGCTCAGACGGCAGAGCGTCTCCATGGTAAGGAGAAGGTCCACGGTTCGATTCCGTGAGGGGGCTCGCAGTCCCGGGTGCTTGTCACCCGGCCCCGTTTGGGGCGGCGTAGCTCAGGGGCAGAGCAGGCGGCTCATAATCGCCGAGTCGGTGGTTCGAGTCCACCCGCCGCTACTTGCTTAGC
>JALZCA010000207.1 GCA_030863285.1 Actinomycetota bacterium
CCCGTTGGCCTTGTCCTTGTAGCGGTTCTTGACGCCCTTCGCGGTCCCGACATGGAAAGCAGCGTCCGACAGCTGGCGATAGTCGCCAACCGTGTAACGGAACTTCTCGCCGTCGGCCCGTACGTAGTCGACTTTGTTGAGGTTCTTGGGGTGCGAGTCGATCACCCAGATGAAGGGCGCGGGGACGTCGCCGTTCTTCGTCTTGGCGATCAATACGCCGTGATCCGGAATGAATGAGTCAAAGCCCTGGCGGTTGACTACCTCGATGTCGTAGTTGTCGTAGTTGCCTCCGTCGCACTTGGGCTTTGAGTAGTCACAAGTTCTTTGATCTTCTCCGAGCACGATGCGCATACCGCTGTAGATGTGGTTCTGCGGGTCGGCGGGCGAAGGTGGAGCGTCGGCGGTCAACGGGGGCGACTCACGCTGAAGGATGCGGGTCCTGACGATCCCGGCAGCGTCGAGAGCGCTGCGAGTGATTGTGCGCACCTCACTCGGCGGGAGGAACCCAAGCCGAAGCTTGTTGCGGATCATGTGGTGGGATCCCATAGTCCCGCCTTCACGCGGAGGGATAGTCCAGCGCTCGAACGGACCGCCCGGCCCATTGAACGTCCCGCGGCTCATCATGTCCCAGGGACCACTGTAGGACCGCTTCGGGTTCTCGTCATAAGGGTTGTTGTAGTTGTCAAGGATTCCGAAGATGTGCGACAACTCGTGCGCATAGGTCGAGCCTCCATCGCTCTCGCCCTGTGTCGACAAGAGGCCCGGCAGCGCATGGGACCAGATGTGCTGCGACGACCACCACGACGACCACGGGACGTAGCGGGTCGTGGCCCAGTTGCGATGATTAGGAGCGAACCTCGGCCCCCACTTCTCCGTCACGGCTTCGGGCCGGGTAAAGAGGGCCTGTCCGTAGTTCAACCACGTACCCGACTCGTCGTAGCCGGCGTGGAGAAGGAAGCGGAAGTCAAACTCGCCGTGCTCCGTCTGAGATGCCGTGACGTCTGCAAGGGATTTCTCCACCAGCTCGGTGTCAAACCCGGTTTGTCCCTCACAGTCCGATCCCTGCGGGCAATCGGCCGAGCTCCCAAAATCGAGGATGCCGTACTCGTGGTACCGCTTTTCCATCCGGTAGGGACCGAATGCCTCCGCGTCGACGCCGATGAGGCCGTACGAGTTCTCGAGCCAGTACTCGTCGACCGTGTGCCCTCGCGTGTAGCTCTTGGGATTCTCGTTGCGGAACAGATAGCCAAGCCAGAAGCGGGCTGGATCCTCTACACCGAGCACCTTTTGCCCGGTCACGTCGCGCTTGGTTGCGGCGACGCGGAATTTGTAGTCGGGGAAGTCCCCGAGGATGAGCGCAGCGCGCAGCGTCCGCAACGTCGGCTCGAAATCCTTGTCGTAGTAAGGGACCCTCGGGACCGGCTTGTAGTCCCTCCAGGTCATGTCCTCTGGGACTTCCCACGACTGTGGGTCCAGGCGCCGCGGGAAGCGCTCGCGCGCGGACACAACGGAGGGAACGACGAGTGCGAGCGTGAGACCCAGTGCAATCGAAAGAGAGACGCTTCTAGCGAGCCTCAACGTGCGGCTCTTGTGACGGCGCGGCGTCCTTTCTTTCCCACTACCGGGAGCGCGACTCGACTGTTACGCAGGTCAACGGTGACGCTGGCTCTGTTGGGGTCGGCAATTGTGTACGTCGAGTCGCTCCCAGATACGACCACGCCGATCTGGTGGCCCTTCTCGAAGACATAGTCCTCGCCGTAAGCCTTCCACTTGAAAGCGTAGCGTCGGCCGGGCGTGAGCGGCTCGCTCTCGCGCAGAGGCTTGTACGGCCGCGGCGTCGACAGAGGCTTGCGCGGGCGATGCTTTGCGTCGAGCCACCCGCTCGTCACAACCTCGTAGTCGCTTACGACCGTTACTTTCTCGGTCTTGAAGAAGCAGGCATCGTCCCGCCGAGTGCTTTGGCCGTGACATGACTCCTTGGACAACGTTCGGATGCCCTCATCGGAGCTGTCGTCATCGACCCGGTTGGCGCGGCCGTAGTCGACTAGGAGATAGGTGAAGTTCGTGTCCGGAGCGCTCACTCTTGCAGTCACCTTTATCGGGAAGTAACCGCTCATGCGGACATCGCGACTGAGCTTGTCGGTGAGGAACAGCAGCCGCCCATCCTTCTTCTGACCCGGATTGGACGTCATGTAGTTCCAGCCGGAGTACGTGTCCTCGTAGGACTGCTCCTTACCCTTGGCAGGCCGGCGTCGCGTGAGCGTACCTACCTTGTTCTTGCTGGCCGGGCCGAGGAATAACTTCAGACGCCTCGTCTTCGGTGCCGGCCACGTCTTCGACGTCACCCACTTGTCTGCACCACGCTCGACATCGAAGCGGGGCTCGGCCATGATCCCGTTGTTGATGCCGTAGAGCCACCTGTCGAACCAGCGGTGCAGGGTCTTGACCCACTTCTCGCGGCGGTAGTCGAACGGATCCACGTGACCCGTCTGCGACTGCCACATCTTTACCGGGACGTTGTTCTTCTTGAGCCACTTGAACCACTCGAAGCCGTTGTCGGGCTTCACGTTGTAGTCGTTGATCCCGTTTGCGATGAAGACACTGGCCCGAACCCGTCGCGCGTTCGATGGATAGAGCACGTTGGGCGGAAGATCCTTCGGGTCCTTCAAGTAGTCACGCTCGTCCCAGAAAGCGTTGTAATCGCCGGTGGGATTCGCGGCCCCCGTCGGGCCGGCAATCGTGAGGCTCTTGGCCTCACAAACCGAGCCTTCCGTAAACATGTGCTCGATCCACTTGAGCTTTGCCTCTTCATCGTCGGGAGGTGGCTGATCGATGTAGTAGGTGAACAAGGCGGCGGTCGCGCTGTTCCCGATGAACTGAACGCCGTGGTGATACATGTAGTTGTACCAACGATTGATCCCACCGATGGGGACGATCGTCTTCAATCCCGGCAAGCCCATTGCTGCGGCGGCGTTCGCGATCGTGCCGTCGTAGGACTTTCCGATCATCCCCGCCTTTCCGTTGGACCACGTCGCCTTCACCTCTTCACTCAAAAGCGGCTCGCCGGTCAACGGATCGAGACGATAGGCCGTGCCCTTGCCGTTCAACCACCGCATCGTCGCCTTTGCGGCGGCCAGCTCGCCGTTGCCGCCGAGGACCATGCAGCCCTCGGAGTTGCGCGTGCCGGGCATGTCCTGCGCAATGAAGGCATACCCGCGCGGGACAAAGAAGTTGTCGTAGTAGAGAGGGAACTGCTCGGGAACGAAGTCGCCGTCCTCTTCTTCTTTGACTTCACCCTCGTTGCCCCGACCCAGCTTGACGGGACAAACGCCCTCGTCGCCAAAACAGTTCTGGTAGTAGGGGCTCATCTCGTAGATAGACGAGACCTTGAAGTTCCGCCCCGAGCCTCTGGGTCGGATGATGTCGGTGGCGATCAAGTCGTTACGCCCGTTCTCGTCGTCGTCGATGGTCGACTCGATGTAGATGGTCTCGCGGATCGCGTCCTTGTACGAGTGGATGGGCGAGGTCTTGCCGTTCTTGATCCTGATCGCGCGTCCGGGGCCGCCTCCGCTCGGCGTCCCCACGTTTTGGGCGCCGGCGCCGACCACGGGGAGGCTTGCGGCGAGAGAGGCAGCGAGGAGGATGGCGATGCGTCGGAAAAGTCGCTTTTGTGTCATCTGGTGATGGTTCTCCCCCTCATCGCCCTGTCCTGCCTTGTGGCAGGTAATGCCGTGCACGAGAGGCTACCCCTCCGGGGGGCGGCCTTTGCACGCTCAGAAGTCAGCGCCGTCGGGGAAGACCACCTGCTAGGAACAGGATCCCCGTGACCAACAGAAAGACCCACCACTCGGTTCCCGCGAGTGCGGAAGCGATCGCTCCGAGCAGACAGATGGCCCCGACAACCACCAACGCCACGCGGTCTCGGCCCGTCCAGGGTCGCTTCGCTCGCACGAAAAGGCCTTGACCCGTTCCCTCGGGTTCGCCATCGGGGTCCGAGACGTCGGTCTCGCTCGCCACCAGCGCGTCCACGATCTGCCGGGCGGGGGTCTCGTCCTCGGGCCGCACGAGTAGGCGGAACTCGCCCATCGGGCCCACGTTGATCGGATGCGCGGCGATTGCGCCCCCACTAGAGACGAGACATTCGATGCCTTCGTCCCGCAGAGCCGCTACGAAGAAGCTGGCGCGGAGGTCGCCGCCTCCGCCTTTGTAGATCTCGACCAACTCTTGATCGGGCATGGGGCTGGTCCCCTCCGCGGGTCGCCACTCAGCAGGGCGGGAGGGATTCGAACCCCCGGCCACTGGTTTTGGAGACCAGTGCTCTAACCAGACTGAGCTACCGCCCTAGGCGAGGACAGTCTAAAGAGCGCGACGGGCGCGCGCTACGGGCGAGGGCCGTCCCATTGACGACAGACCTAAGCGGCAGACAGGCGCCGCCCACGGAAGCGCCATAGCGTTGCCCCGACCGCGCCGGCCACGGCAACGGCTCCCCCCACGTACGCGGCGCGGTTCCGGGATACGTGCGTTCGTGCTGTCGATACGCGTTCGCGTACCAGAGAGGCGACTCTTTGACTCTGCGGGATCGCAAACAGTCCGGCCGTGAGGTCCGGTGGCACCTCGACCACCGCCGTCCTCATCTCTTCGAGGGCGCTCTCCATCTCCTTGTACCGCGCCAGGTCGGCGCGGCAATCGGGGCATCCCGCCAAGTGCCTCCGAACTGCGAGCGTCGGCTGCTGGTCGCGCGCGTAAGCCGGCAACAGCTCGCGGATCTCCGAGCACTTCATGTGCTGTGGCCTTCCTGGTCGGACGCGAACATCATGTCCTTCAACTTCTTACGCGCTCGGTGTAGCCGGACCTTGGCGGCCGTGGGCGAGATCTTCAGTTGCGAAGCGATTTCTTCGATCGAGAGGCCGTAGACGTCGCGCAACAAGACGACCGACCTGTAATGGTCGGGCAACGAGTCGACGCATTTCTCGAGCGTCCGGACGTCGATGCGAGCGGCGGCCTCGGTTTCGACCGAACCCACTGCCGCGATCTGCGTCAGCACCTCGTCTCCTCCTGTCTCGTGCTCTCGCCGCCGTTTGCGGCTGCGCTGTCTCGTAAGCGCGGCATTCGCGGCGACGCGGTACAACCACGTCGTGAACGCCGCGTCCCCGCGAAAAGACCCGAGGCCCCTCCACACCTTTAGGTAGGCGTCTTGGGTCGCCTCCGCGGCGTCGTCCGGATCGCGCAAGATCCTGAGACACAGCGAGTACACGTCCCGTTGGGTGGCCTCGACGAGGTGGCGCCAGGCGGTCTCATCACCTGCCTTGCAGCGGTCGATGAGCTCGAAGTCCACCGCCTCGGCGGGATCCTCCCGCGCGGGCCCCCTTGGACGCCTCATGGAGTCGAAGGTTACAGAAGGAGCGTTGCAGAGCTCGATGGGAGCGACCGCGTGCGGGCGCGTACCGCAGTGATCAGTCGAACGGGAAAGGCGTCTACGCCTGGAAGAGCGTCTCGAGTCGAGACAGCATCTGAGCGCGGTGGAGCTCCTCTTCGCGCCGCTCGCGCAGGCGCTCCTTGCTCATCGAGAAAAGCTCGCTGACCGCGTTCTGCAGCTCCTCGGGGTCGAACGGCTTCGTGAGGTAGGAATCTGCGCCCAGCTTGTAGCCGCGCACCCAGTCCGATTCGGACGCCTTCGCGGTCAACATCAAGACCTTCGTCGCCTCCCGCAGCCCCGCGACCCTCATCTGCTTGAGGACCATGAAGCCGTCCATCCGGGGCATCATCACGTCCAGGATCACGAGATCGGGTGTCGACTTCTTGACGATCTCGACCGCCTTCTCGCCGTCCTCCGCATACGCGAGGTTGTGATCCCCCGTCGCGAGGATCGTGCCGATTAGGCGCCTGATGTCGGCGTTGTCGTCAACTATGAGAATGCGAGCCATTGGTCCTCGTCTCTCGTACACCCGGTGCCGGGTGCTCTGGTCAGAGCATCGGTAGGGGGCGACGATCACTTGAGGACGATCTCCCCGCCCGGGCCGGGTCTCCACCGCCGGACTCGGGGCTAGTCTCACGCTCGTGACCCCGCCTCCGGATATCGACGTGGAGGGCTGGCTCCGGCGTCGCACTATCGGCCCGATTCTGCGCGAGATCCCGGAGCTCACCGACCTCAAGAACGCCTCGGGCGTGCGCGTCGCGGTCTGTCTTCCCGCCCTCGACGAGGCGACGACGATCGGAGCGATCTGTCGCACGATCGCCGACGACCTCGTCAAGCCCGGCGTCGTCGACGAGCTGATCGTGATCGACACGGGGTCGTCCGACGGCACGCAGGAGGTCGCCGCCGAGGCGGGAGCGGTCGTGCACGCAGCGGAGGACGTCTTACCCGACGTTCCCTCCGGCGTAGAGCGACCGGGCAAGGGCGAGGCCCTATGGAAGAGCCTCGCCGTGTCGTCGGGCGACATCGTCGTATGGGTCGATTCCGACGTCCGCAACTTCTCGTCACAGTTCGTGGCGCGGCTCCTATGGCCGCTGCTCGACGATCCCACGCTGATGATGACCAAGGCGTTCTACCAACGACCGCTCGACCGCCCGGGGGCGGCCGAGGGCGATCGCGGCGGTCGCGTCACCGAGCTCGCCGCGCGTCCGCTTTTGCAACTCCTCTTTCCTCCGCTTGGAGGTGTGATCCAACCCCTGTCGGGCGAGTACGCGCTGCGTCGGCGCGTCGCGATGGAAGTCCCTTTCGTGACCGGCTACGGCGTCGATGTCGGCCTCCTGATCGACGTCGCGGTCCGGTTCGGCCTCGACGCGATCGCGCAGGTCGACCTCGGGGCCCGCATCCACCGCAACCGCGACCTCCTTTCGCTCGGGCGCACCTCCTTCCAAGTGGTGCAGGCGATCGTGGGGCGCCTCAGGGAGCTCGGGATCATCGACTTCAAAGGAAACATGACCGCATCGTTTCGGCAGTTCGCAGGGGAGGACCCCGCGACGGCCTCTTCGACCGACCTCGTGATGGCTACGCGGCCCCCGATGGCGACGCTGAACACGAGCGCGCCCGGCTAAGGCGGCTGCTTCGCGTCGTCGGGCGACGAACGTGCCGAGGCCGTCTCGGCCAGGCCGGCTTTTTCCGTGCCGACGTCGGGCCCCGATGGCGTGGCCTCACCCTCGGCGTGGGGCGAAGGCGGGGATCCGAGGACGCGCGTCTGCCAGAGGTGCCCCAGCAAGAGCTTCCCGACCGCCACCGCGGGAACGCCGAGGAGGACGCCCCAAAATCCCACGAGCGTGCCTCCCGCAAGGATCGACAGCATGACCGTGACGGGGTGCAGGTTGACCGCTCGCCTCATCACGTTCGGGCTGATGACGTGGTTGTCGATCTGCTGGACGATCAATTCGACGAGGGCGGCCTTGAGACCAAGGCTTACGCCGCCCGAGAGCGTCCCCACGACGAAGCCGATTGCTCCTCCTATGTAGGGGCCCACCAGCGGGATCAAATTGAAGAATCCGGCAATTGCACCGATCAGGAGCCAGAACGGCAGGCCGACGATCCAGAAGCCGAGCGCGGACAGCGCGCCGACGAGCAGGGCGACGACGAGTTGACCGCGGAAGAACCCGCCCACCGCGAATCCGATCTTGGACGCGAGATCGCTCACCTCGTCCCGGTGCGACGCCGGCACGAGATTCATGAGGTCGCGCTGCAGATGTGGAAGATCCGACAGGAGGTAGAACGCGATCAGAGGACCGAGGACGAAGACGAGCAGCGCGTGCAAGACCGATGTACCGATTTCGGTGATCCGCCCGGCTTGGTCCATGACCGTTTCTCGCAGATCGCGCGTCACCTCGTCACAGCGCGCCTCCGAGACCTCTTCGCCCGTGGGCACGTCTTCGGCGCCCAACAAACACGAGACCTGGGCGGTGTCGATCTGCGTGTCCAGACGGTCCTCGATCGAACTCGTCGTGTCCTCGACGAAAGCAAGGATGTCCGCGCGGTACTGCGGCCACCTCTCGCCCACTTCGGTCACTTGTCGCGATACGAGCGGGACGAGCGCGGCAATGAGCAGCGTGATGCCGCCGAGCACGAAGACGTAAGCCATCACGGTTCCAAGTAGGCGAGGAACGCCGCGCCTCTCGAGGCGCG
>JALZCA010000218.1 GCA_030863285.1 Actinomycetota bacterium
GAGTTGCTTGCCCTCGTCGTCCTGCCACGTCCACGTGTCGTAGGCGTCGATCAGCTCCTTGGCCGACGAGAAGACGCGTCCCTCACCGGCGACGCCCTCCTTCTCGGTTGCCGTCAGATAGAACGTGCCGAGCACGATGTCGTGCGTCGGAGCAACGATCGGGTCGCCGTGCGCCGGCGACAAGATGTTGTGCGCCGAGAGCATGAGGATGCGCGCCTCGGCCTGCGCCTCCGCGGACAACGGGACGTGCACGGCCATCTGGTCGCCGTCGAAGTCGGCGTTGAAGGCGAGACACACGAGCGGGTGGATCTGGATGGCCTTGCCCTCGACCAAAACCGGCTCGAAGGCCTGGATGCCCAAACGGTGGAGCGTGGGCGCGCGGTTCAACAGCACCGGGTGCTCGTGAATGATCTCCTCGAGCACGTCCCACACGTGCGGGCGGCTACGTTCGACCATTCGCTTTGCGCTCTTGATGTTCTGCGCGTGACCGAGGTCGACGAGGCGCTTCATGACGAACGGCTTGAACAACTCGAGCGCCATCTGCTTCGGAAGACCGCACTGGTGCAGGCGGAGCTTCGGCCCCGACACGATCACCGAACGGCCCGAGTAGTCGACTCGCTTGCCGAGCAGGTTCTGACGGAAGCGACCCTGCTTTCCCTTGAGCATGTCCGACAGCGACTTGAGCGGACGGTTGCCCGGCCCGGTGACCGGCCGCCCGCGACGGCCGTTGTCGAACAGCGCGTCCACCGCCTCCTGGAGCATGCGCTTCTCGTTGTTCACGATGATCTCGGGAGCGCCGAGGTCGAGCAGTCTCTTGAGACGGTTGTTGCGGTTGATCACGCGCCGGTAGAGGTCGTTGAGGTCCGACGTCGCGAAACGGCCACCGTCGAGCTGCACCATGGGACGGAGGTCCGGCGGGATGACCGGAACGCAGTCGAGCACCATGCCCATCGGCGAGTTCTTCTTCGTCTCGTCCGTGAACGGCGCGATGACCTTTAGACGCTTGATCGCGCGCTGACGCTTCTGACCTTTTCCGGTTCGGATCGTCTCGCGCTGGGCCTCGGCCTCGGCTTCGAGGTCGAGCGATGCGAGGAGGTCCTTGATCGACTCGGCCCCCATACCGCCGCGGAAGTAGTCGCCGTAGCGATCCTTCAGCTCGCGCCAGATGACCTCGTTCTCCTCGATGTACTTGACGTGGAGGTCGCGGAAGGTGTCGAAGGTCTGCTGGACGAGCTCGATGTCGCGCTCCGCTCGCTCGCGGACCTCTTTCTGCTGGCGCTCCGACTGGTTCTTCGCCGCCGTCTTCTCCGACGATCGGGCCTTGCGACCCTCCATCTCCTCGAGACGCGCCTCTGTTTCCTTCAGGATCTCCTCGATGCGCTGATCGCGACGGCTCTCGACGCGCGCGATCTCCTCGCGGACCTCGTCCTCGAGTGCGGGGAGGTCCTTGTGCCGCTTCGTCTCGTCGACGAAGGTCACGATCGAGGCCGCGAAGTAGATGACCTTTTCGAGGTTCTTGGGTGCGATGTCGAGCAGGTAGCCGAGGCGCGAAGGAACGCCCTTGAAGTACCAGATGTGGGTGACGGGAGCGGCGAGCTCGATATGACCCATGCGCTCGCGACGCACCTTTGCGCGCGTGACCTCGACACCACAGCGCTCGCAGATGATGCCCTTGAAGCGAACGCGCTTGTACTTACCGCAGTAACACTCCCAGTCCTTGGTCGGGCCGAAGATCTTCTCGCAGAAGAGCCCGTCCTTCTCCGGCTTGAGAGTCCGGTAGTTGATGGTCTCCGGCTTCTTTACCTCGCCGTTGGACCACGCCCGGATCTGGTCTCCCGTTGCGAGACCGATCCGCAATTCATCAAAGTAGTTAACGTCGAGCATGTGTGTACCTAGACCTCCTCAACGCTGGATGGCTCACGACGGGACAGATCGATGCCGAGCTCTTCCGCGGTCCGGAAGATGTCTTCGTCGATCTCTTTCATTTCGATCTCCTCGCCTTCGGCCGAGAGGACCTCGACGTTCAGGCAGAGGGATTGCATTTCCTTGATCAGCACCTTGAACGACTCGGGGATGCCGGGCTCGGGGATGTTCTCGCCCTTGACGACCGCCTCGTAGACCTTCACGCGGCCGAGCACGTCGTCGGACTTGATCGTGAGCAGCTCCTGTAGGCAGTAAGCCGCCCCGTACGCCTCGAGCGCCCAGACCTCCATCTCTCCGAACCGCTGACCGCCGAACTGGGCCTTTCCACCAAGCGGCTGCTGCGTGATCATCGAGTAGGGACCGGTCGAGCGAGCGTGGATCTTGTCGTCGACCATGTGCGAGAGCTTCAGGATGTACATGTAGCCGACCGTGATCTCGTTGTCGTAGGGCTCACCGGTGCGGCCGTCGAACAGCTGCGCCTTGCCGACCTCGTTGACGAGCGGGTACTCGGTCTCGCGCTGCGCGACTTCCGACAGCGCAGAGAGGATCTCGTCCTCACGCGCACCGTCGAACACCGGCGTCGCGACCCACTTGGGATCCGCGTCGCGCCAGCGGCCGGGTGCCTTGAGGTCGTCGGCCGCGCCGTCCTCTTCCCAGTGCTGCTTGGCGACCCAGCCGAGGTGCGCCTCGAGCACCTGGCCGAGGTTCATCCGGGACGGGACCCCGAGGGGGTTGAGGATGATGTCGATCGGCGTGCCGTCCTGCAAGAACGGCATGTCCTGCTCGGGAAGGATCTTCGCGATGACGCCCTTGTTCCCGTGGCGTCCGGCGAGCTTGTCGCCCTCGGAGATCTTGCGCTTCTGAGCGACGAACACCCGCACCATCTCGTTGACGCCGGGCGACAGCTCGTCGCCCGCCTCGCGCGAGAACTCGTGCACGCCGATGACTTTGCCCTCTTCGCCGTGGGGCATCTTGAGCGAGGTGTCGCGCACCTCACGCGCCTTCTCGCCGAAGATCGCGCGCAGCAAGCGCTCCTCGGGAGTCAACTCGGTCTCACCCTTGGGCGTGACCTTGCCGACCAGTACGTCGCCGGGGCCGACGTCGGCGCCGATGCGGATGATGCCGCGCTCGTCGAGATCGGCGAGAACGTCCTCGGAGACGTTCGGGATGTCGCGGGTGATCTCCTCGGGGCCGAGCTTGGTGTCGCGGGCGTCGATCTCGTACTCCTCGATGTGGACCGAGGTCAGCACGTCGTCTTTGACGAGGCGCTCCGAGACGATGACCGCGTCCTCGAAGTTGTAGCCCTCAAAGCTCATGAAGGCGACCATGAGGTTCGCGCCGAGCGCGAGCTCGCCGTGATCGGTCGAAGACCCATCCGCGAGGACGGCTCCCTTCTTGACCTTCTGTCCCTGACGAACGACGGGACGCTGGTTGATGCAGGTCGACTGGTTCGACCGGCGGAACTTGCGGAGCTTGTAGACGGCGCGCTCGCCGTTGCCGGAGCTCGGCGCCACGACGATGCGATCGGCGGTCACCTCTTCGACGGTTCCGGAGATCTCCGAAACGACCACGTCGCCGGCGTCGACCGCGGCGCGGTGCTCCAGACCAGTTCCGACGATCGGGGCGTTCGGCTTAAGGAGCGGAACGGCCTGGCGCTGCATGTTCGCTCCCATGAGCGCGCGGTTCGCGTCGTCGTGCTCGAGGAACGGGATGCACGCCGCGGAAACGGACACGATCTGCTTGGGCGAGACGTCCATGTAGTCGATCTCGCTGGGATCGACGTACTCGATCTCGTTGAAGCGACCGCGCACCAAGACCTTCTCGTCGAGGAAGTTGCCCTTGTTGTCTGTCTCCTGGTTAGCCTGGGCGATGATCGCCTTGTCTTCCTCGTCGGCGGTCAAATAATCGATCTTGTCGGTGACCTTGCCGTTCTCGACACGGCGATACGGCGTCTCGATAAAGCCGTAGCGATTGAGGCGTGCGTAGGTCGAGAGCGACGCGATGAGACCGATGTTCGGTCCCTCCGGCGTCTCGATCGGGCACATGCGCCCGTAGTGGCTCGGGTGAACGTCTCGCACCTCGAAGCCGGCGCGCTCGCGCGACAGGCCACCGGGGCCGAGGGCCGAGAGCCGGCGCCGGTGGGTCAGCCCCGCCAGCGGGTTCGTCTGGTCCATGAACTGGCTCAGCTGGGAGGACCCGAAGAACTCCTTGATCGAAGCGACGACGGGACGGATGTTGATCAGCGTCTGCGGCGTGATGGCTTCGACGTCCTGAGTGGTCATCCGCTCCTTGACGACGCGCTCCATGCGCGAGAGCCCGACCCGGATCTGGTTCTGAAGCAGCTCGCCGACGGGACGCACACGACGGTTGCCGAAGTGGTCGATGTCGTCGGTCTCGTAGTCGGGCGTCTCCTGGTGGAGGTTCACGAGGTAGCGGATGGTCTCGAGGATGTCCTCCTTGCGGAGCACGGACGACATCTCGCGGATCGTGTCCTCGTCGTGGCCGAAGCCGAGCTTCTTGTTGACCTTGTAGCGACCGACCCGCGCGAGGTCGTACCGCTTGGGGTTGAAGAAGAGGTTCTCGAGCAGGCTGCGCGCGCTCTCGACGGTCGGGGGCTCACCCGGACGGAGCTTGCGGTAGACGTCCATGAGCGCGTCTTCTTGCGTCTCGATGGGGTCCTTGGCAAGCGTCTCGCGGATCGACTCGGCGCCGTCGAAGAGGTCGAGGATCTCCTCGTCCGAGCCGAAGCCGAGTGCCTTGAGGAGCACCGTCACGTACTGGCGACGCTTGCGGTCGATGCGGACGCCGACGGTGTCGCGCTTGTCGGTCTCGAACTCGAGCCACGCGCCGCGGGCCGGGATGATCTTGCACGAGAAGACGTCTTTGTCCGAGGTCTTGTCGACGGACTTGTCGAAGTACACGCCGGGCGAGCGGACGAGCTGCGAAACGACCACTCGCTCGGTCCCGTTGATGATGAAGGTGCCGGTCTCGGTCATCATCGGGAAGTCGCCCATGAAGACCGTCTGCTCCTTGATCTCGCC
>JALZCA010000219.1 GCA_030863285.1 Actinomycetota bacterium
AGGTTCCGTACGCTTGGTTGCGCCCGGCGCAACTCAGCGTCCCAACCTCGATCACGCCTAGGCGGTGAGGAAGGCGATGAGCTCTTTGTTTACGCGCTCGGGTTCTTCTACGTGCACCCAGTGGCCCGCATCCGGGAAGCGAACCACCCGCGCCTTCGGGACCAGGTCGGGTTCGGGAGCGGCGAACTCCGGGCGCAACACCGCGTCCTGCTCGCCCCACAGAATCAACGTCTCGTGCGCGATAGGGCGACGGTTGTCGCGCCGAAGCTCGAGGGGGTTGCGTCTCGACAGTGCGCGGTAGTAGTTGATCGGCCCCCGCAGGTTCCCGGATTGCCGCGCCGCCTCCACGTACGCCTCGACGTCGTCCTCGTCGAACGCCTCGCGCGCGCTCGGCTCGGCTTGGAACACTCGGCGGAGCGTGGCGAAGTCGGCCGCCGAGATGACGGCCTCGGGCAGGGCGGGGACCTGGAAGAACGCGACGTACCAGCTCCGAACCGCCTGGAGCGGCGACTTCGCCATGTCGATGAAGCGCCCCGGATGCGGGACGTTGACGATCGTCAGTCGATCGAGGCGCTCCGGGTAGTCCATGGCGAAGAACCAGGCGACGATCGCGCCCCAGTCGTGCCCGACGACCGAGGCGCGCTGCGCTCCGAGATGGTCGACCAGGTCGCGCACGTCCTGGGTGAGCCGCTCGATCGCGTAGTCGCCGACGCCGGCGGGCTTGCTCGACAGGTTGTAGCCGCGCATGTCGGGGGCGACGACGCGAACGCCGGCAGCCGCGAGGGCCGGGATCTGGTGGCGCCACGAGTACCAGAAGTCGGGAAAGCCGTGAAGCAGCAAGACGAGCGGGCCTTCCCCCGCCTCGACGTAATGGAGTCGCACCTCCGCGAGGTCCGCGTACGCGTCGGTCGCGCCCAGAACCTCGGCGTTCGCCGCCATCTATAGCTCCACCCGGTAGATGGCCCACTTCCCTTCGACGCCGCGCAGCTCGTGCATCCCGCAGTCTTCGAAGTCGATGCCGGACCCCGCGACCAGGGGAGGGACCGCGCTCGACACGAGGACCTCTCCGGGTTGCGCGAGAGACATCACGCGCGCCCCGATGTGCACCGCGATTCCGCCCAGGTCGTTCCCGCGCACCTCGACCTCTCCGGTGTGCAACCCGGAACGCAAGTCGATGCCGAGTTTCTTCACGCTCGTGCGGATGCTGCACGCGCACCGCAGGGCTCGGGCCGGTCCGTCGAACGTCGCGAAGTGGCCGTCACCGAGGTTCTTCACCAGCTTGCCCTGGAAGCGATCGAGGTGGAGCCGGACGATCTCGTCGTACTCGTCGAGCACGCGCCGCCATCTCTCGTCGCCCATTGCGACTGCTTTCTCGGTTGAGCCCACGATGTCGGTGAACAGGATCGTCGCGAGCACTCGCTCGAGTCCGCGCGCCCGACGCGATCCCGTTATGAACTCCTCGATCTCATCGGCGATCGACTCGCGGTCGCCGAGAAAGGGTAGGTGGTCTTCCCCCGGGAGTTCCACGTACTTTGCGTTCGGGATGTTCTTCGCGAGATAGCGCCCGTTTTCGACCGGCACGAGTGCGTCGCCGCTGCGGTGGAGGACGAGCGTGGGGACCCGGATGGTCGGGAGCACGTGACGCACGTCGGTCTTGGCGAGCATCTCGAAGACGCCCGGAAGGGCATCGCGCGACACCGAGTTGCGCGCCCACCTGACGGCCCAGCGCTGGAATTCCTCGTCGGCCCCGGGACCCGCGTTGAACATCGCCCCCGTTGCCTCGTCCCCCCAGAGCTGTGTGACGAGAGCAATCTGTTGATCGCGGTCCTCTGGCTTCTGACCCCACGGATAATCCGGCTGCCATGTCGTGGTCGCGAACGTCCCGTAGAGGATCAGCGAGCGGACGCGAGCGGGATGCGTTGCAGCGTAGAGAGCGCCGAGCGTTCCTGACTCGTTGAAGGTCAACAGCGACACCTTCTCGGCGCCGGCCGCGTCGAGCACCGCGGTCAGGTCGTCCATGCCCTCTTCGAGCGTCGCGACGCCGCACAGGCGGTCCGACAACCCCGTGCCGCGCCGGTCGAGGATGATGACGCGAGCGAATGACGCGAGGCCCTCGATGGCTTCCACCAGCGGCTTGTAACGATCGAGAAAATCGAGGTTCGAGAGCCACGTCGGGACGAAGACGAGGTCCAGGTCCCCGTCGCCGATCACCTTGTAGGCGAGATGGATGTCGCCGTTCTGTGCGAACCGAACCGGTGCGTCCACGCAGACATTCTTACGCCGCCGGACGCCCGAGGGCGATAATGCAGCAACGCCGACGAATGGAGGAGCCTTGCCCGAGCCATCCGCCATAGCGCTCTTCAGCCTCGCCGCTCTCGCGCTGCTGGTCGTCCCGGGGCCTTCGGTTCTCTATATCGTGACCCGCAGCATCGACGGGGGCCGGGCCGCGGGCCTCGTTTCGGTGCTCGGCGTCCACACCGGGACCCTGGCGCACATCGCGGCCGCAGCGGCCGGGATCTCCGCGCTGTTGATGTCCTCGGCCATCGCGTTCAACACGGTTCGCTACGCCGGCGCGGCGTATCTCGTGTGGCTGGGCATCAACAGGCTCCTCGGCCGCGCCGACCAAGAGAACGACCACGTCGTAAGCGAGAGGCGCTTGTCGCGCATCTACCTCCAGGGCATCCTCGTCAACTTGTTGAACCCAAAGACCGCGCTGTTCTTTCTCGCTTTCCTCCCGCAGTTCATCGACCCGGCGCGCGGGGCCGCCTGGGCGCAGACCGTCTTCTTCGGCGTGCTCTTCGTCTTGCTCGGCATGCTCAGCGACGGCCTCTACGCGCTTCTGGCCTCGGTCCTCGCGGGGCGGTTGCGCGACAGCAAGCTCTTCGGGCGCGCTCGCCGGTGGTTTGCCGGCGGAACCCTCGTCGCCCTCGGGGTGACGGCGGCGGTGGGCGGATCGCGTCCGTCTTCGACCTGACGCCGGCAACCGGTCGGTTAGCGTCCTGGGGCCGGCGGCATCGAGGCGGGCCGGTCATCAGAAATTGGTGCGGCTTCGAGTCAGAAGGGGAGTCCGAAACATGAGATCTAGATTGCGAGCGCTTGTCGTCCTGGTGGCGGTTGCCGCGTTGGTTCCCTCCACTCCGTCGTCGGCGATCACCTTCGGGAACTTTGACGGCAACCGCCATCCGAACGTCGGCTCGATCGTCGCCGAGTGGCGCGAGGAGGGGCAAAAGGACCTGTTGTGCTCGGGCACCCTGATCGACGAGAGCGTCTTCCTCACGGCCGCGCACTGCACCGAGTACCTCGCGTCGATCGACATAGGCCCGGACGATGTCTGGGTGACGTTCGATCCGACGTTCGACGAGAACTCGCCTCTGATCGCAGGGACCTACACGTCGCACCCGGGCTACAACCAGCGCCAGTCCGACCCCAAGGACATCGCGGTCGTCGAGCTGGAGCAAGACGGCGGCGCCGAACCCGCGACGCTTCCGGAGGCAAACGAGCTCGGTCGCATGAGAGATGCGGGAACCCTCGACGACGAATGGTTCACCGCCGTCGGCTACGGAACCGTGCGCGAGAACAAGAGGCGAGGCCCTCATTCTCTCGAGGACAACGACAATCGCTACTACGCAACACAGGAGTTCACCACGCTCACGAAGACGTGGCTCAAGCTGAGCATGAACCCGTCGACCGGAAGCGGGGGCACTTGCTACGGAGACTCGGGAGGCCCGCACTTCCTGCGCGACACGGACTTGATCGTCTCGATAACGATCACCGGAGATGCGCAGTGCCGCGCCACCGACGTCACCTACAGGTTGGACACTCGATCGGCCCGCAACTTCCTCGACGACTTCGTAACGCTGCCGTAGCCGACGACGATGTGCGGAAAAGGCCCTTCCTCTCCGGAGGGGCCTTTTTTTGAAGGAGGAAGCCGTGATCAACGACCAAGCCCGCCGCGTGCTCGAGTCGGACGCCGTCGCACACGTCGCGACCGTGGACGCCGACGGCAGGCCGCATGTGACCTGCGCGTGGGTCGGCCTGGAAGGCGATCGCATCGTCTTTGGGACGCTTGGCGACCAGCGCAAGCTGAAGAACCTCCGGCGCGACCCTCGCGTGACGCTTTCGTTCCAGACCGACAACGTGAACGAATGGGGCCTGCGCGAATACCTCGTCGTTTACGGAACCGCAGAGGTGACCGAGGGGGGCGCGCCCGAGCTGCTCCAGCATCTCGCGCGCACCTATCTCGGGCCGGACGTGAAATTTCCGGCAATGCCCGACCCGCCTGCCGGCTACGTCACTCGGATAACCGTGGAGCGTTTCGGCGGCGTCGGCCCATGGTCCAGTTGAACTAGCCCATCGGCTTGTGGTCGGAGACGAGAAGACGGTTCGAGTCCATGAAGCTGTCGGTTAGGTAGAAGACCTCGCGCGTCATCTCGCGGGTCTTCAGGCTGAAGATCAGCGAGAGCTCCCGCCGCCCGTCGGGGTAGTGCGTGTAGCACTTGATCGTCGAGGCGTCGATCTGCAGCTCGTTCCACGAGGGGGGCGTAAGCCCGCGTACACGCCTGGTGCAGGCAGTGCTGGAGTTGCAGATGAGCATCCCGTTTACGCCCCAGAAGTAGGGGACGTGCTTGTGACCCGACAGCACGACATCGATGTCGAGCTGCGTGAGCACCGCGAGGACGTCACCGGCGTCGAGGATGATGTTTCGTTCGCGGCCCGTTCCGGGGATCGGGACGAGGTGATGGTGGATGACGAAGATCTTCAGGTCGTCGGGTTCGTCGAACTGATCGGTGATCCACTTGTAGTACTGCCGTCCCACGCGGCCGTCGTTGACGTCGGGCTCCGACGAGTCCACCGCGACCACCGTGAACCCGGTCGCGCCGAGGCGTTCGGCCCGCGCGGGATCGAAAGCTTGCCGGTAACGCGAGAAACGTTGGCCGAAGATGCGCTCGAAGTGGATGTAGCCGACGTTGCGGGCGTCATGGTTGCCGGGGATGACGATCTTTGGCTGGCGGATGCGTTCGAGCCAGCGCTCGGCCTCTTCGTACTCCCACTGGTAGCCGGCGGCGGTGAGATCCCCGGCGATGACGACGAGGTCCGGGTCCATCTCGTCTATGCGGGCAAGCGCGGACTCGATCAGCTCTCGCTCGAAAGAGGACTCGCCGCAATGGATGTCGCTGATCTGCGCGATCCGCAGCGGATCTTTGAGGACGGTCATTCCGAGATGATAAAAGGAAGCCGTGACGCGACCCATTACGCACAGCCTCGTAAGGGCTCTTCGGCAGGTGCCCGGCTTCGACCTTCTCGACGGCCGGGAGCTTCTCCACATCGTCGGTGCGTCGGTG
Organism: Actinomycetota bacterium; assembly: GCA_030863285.1. The sequence continues at coordinate 5,343 of JALZCA010000219.1, forward strand.
AACCTCAGGTGGGCCGCGGGCAGCCACGTTTTCGAGAAGGGCGCCCCGGGAGAGGCCCTCTACGTCGTGCTCGAAGGTAGCGTCAGGATCTACGACGAGGTCGACGGCAAAGAGGTCGAGATCGCGACGACCGGCCCCGGCGACTACTTCGGCGAGATGTCGTTGCTATCCGACACCACCCACACCAAGAGCGTCATGGCGGTGGAGGACAGCGAATTGCTCGTGCTGATGAAAGAGCCGTTCCGCGCTCTGGTCGAGGGCAACGAGGAGCTGGCGGCGCACCTCCAGAAGACCCTCGAATCGCGCCGCGTCGAGACGGCGTCGAAATACGACACCGACAAGGCGGCTTCCTAAGAGCCGTCGTGCGGCAAAAAAGCCTTCAGTAGCGGAGACGGCGTGTCGGGGTCGTCTGCGTCGGTGACGAGCAGGACCTCGATCCTCGAATCGTCCACGAGGCGTGCATCGATGCCCTCGACCTTCACGACCCAATCGATCGGCTCGACGGAGCTCACGGCGCCGTCGGGGTCGATGATCCCGAGCGACGATCCGTAGGTCGTTCCGTCTTTGACCGCGTCGTCGCCCGCCTCCGTGGACGCGGCGAACACGATGCGACCGTCCGGAAGCGCCGAGGCGTCCGAGAAACACAGCTTCTCGCCGCGGTGCTGTCCGAGGTCGACGTGGTCGACGTTGCGCAGGGACTTTGCGGTCAGCCGCCCGTCGTCGACGAGTTCCTTCATCCCCGGTCGAGGGACAGGTTGATCAAGGCATTGTCCCCGCTCTCGTTGCCGCGCTGCATGAGCCACAACGTCTCGGCCACGACCTCGGCCCCCTCGACGTTCAGCGCGTCGATCTCTTGCTTGAGCTCGTCGAAAAGCGGTTTGAGATCGACGTCGCGGTGCTCGGGCCTCGGCCGCCCCCTGGCGTCGAGAGGGATGAGCGCACCGCGGTTGCGTTTATCCGACGAGCCCGAGCCGAGCGCGAACAACGCCCCGTGCTCGAGGCCTTCGGCCGGCGGTAGGTAGGCGACGCTCTCGATGTCTGCCTTCGTCTTCTTGCGCGCCTCGCGGTCTTGCGGCAAGTGCCCGGGCAGGATCGGCATGAAGTATCCGGGTCCCAGGTCTTTCTCGTCGACGACGAGCAGGCTCAACTCGTCGTCTGCAACCACGAAGATGCGTCCCTTGTGGCGTACGAGACCACTGGCGGCGGCGATGTGAGGCGGATGGTCGCCGTCGGGCGACGAACCGACCTCGAGGTCGTGGACCTTCTCTACGGGGATCACGCTCCAACAATCTCATCCCGGGCGGATGGGTGTGGACCTCACAGGGTCAGGGCATATGGTGAGCGCCCTATGGAATACGTCTACAGACCCGTCATCGGCGTCGCGCTCTCGCTGTTCAAGGTGATGGCGTGGGACGTCAGGCCCTCGGGCACCCACCACATCCCGAGCGACGGCCCCGCTGTCATAGCGACGAACCACGTGGGCTATCTCGATTTCGTCTTCGTCGGCTACGGAGCGCGCCCCAGCAAGCGCCTCGTGCGCTTCATGGCCAAGAAGGAGGTCTTCGACCACAAGATCGCCGGCCCCCTGATGCGCGGCATGAAACACCTGCCGGTCGACCGCTTCGGGACGGCGTCCGACGCGATCGATGTAGCCGTGGCTTCGTTGAAGGCCGGCGAGGTCGTCGGTATGTTCCCCGAGGGCACGATCAGTCGGTCGTTCGTGCCGCGGGCCGGCAAGACGGGGGCCGCGCGCATGGCGATGGCGGCCGGGGCGCCGCTCATCCCCGGCGCGGTATGGGGTAGCCAGCGCATCCTCACCAAGGGCCGTCCGAAGAACTTCGAACGTCGGATTCCCATAACCGTGACTTTCGGTGCGCCCATCGACTACACGCCGGTGGACGATCCGGTGGACGTCACCAGGCGTTTGATGGAGTCGATCACCGGGCTCACCGACGAGGCGCAGCGTAACTATCCCGCAAAACCGAAGCCGGGCGACGAGTGGTGGCAGCCGGCGCACCTCGGTGGTTCTGCCCCCACGGTCGAGGAGGCCGATGCGATGGCCGCGCGCGAAAGAGAAGAGCGAGCGCGACGCCGGCGCAGGGAGCTCTAACCGCCGGTCGCCTGCCCCTTTGCGGCTTTCGCTCGCGCCGCGGCATCGAGGATGACCTTGCGCAGCCTCACCGTGGTCGGCGTCACCTCGCAGCACTCATCGGCTCGGATGAACTCGAGGGCCTGTTCGAGAGAGAGCTCCCTGTGCGGGATCAGCCGGACGAGCACGTCCGCCCCGGCCGAGCGCATGTTCGAGAGCTTCTTCTCTTTCGTGGGGTTTACGTCCATGTCGTCGGCGCGCGCGTTCTCGCCGACGATCATCCCCTCGTAGACCTCGACGCCGGGGGGCACGAACAGCGTCCCTCGCTCTTGGAGGTTCAGCAACGCGTAGGCGGTCGTCGGCCCACGGCGATCGGCGACGAGGCTGCCGGTGGGACGCGTGCGCAGCTCGCCGTGCCACGGCTCGTAGCGCTCGAAGACGTGATGCAACAACCCGGTGCCGCGCGTCTCGGTGACGAACTCGGTGCGGAAACCGATGAGCCCGCGCGCCGGGATGAGGTACTCGAGGCGCACCCACCCGGTGCCGTGATTGACCATGTTCTCCATCCGGCCCTTGCGCAAGGCCAGCATCTGCGTGATGACGCCGAGGAATTCCTCGGGGGCGTCGATCGTCAAGCGCTCGACCGGCTCGTGCAGCTTGCCGTCGATCCTTTTCGTGACGACCTCGGGCTTGCCGACCGTCAGCTCGAAGCCCTCGCGGCGCATGATCTCGACGAGGATGGCGAGCTGGAGCTCGCCGCGTCCCTGCACCTCCCACGCGTCCGGCCGCTCGGTTTCCAAGACCCTGATCGAGACGTTCCCGACGAGCTCCTGATCGAGGCGGTTCTTGAGCAGTCGTGCGGTGACCTTGTCGCCCTCTTGTCCCGCGAGCGGCGACGTGTTGATTCCCACGGTCATCGACAAGCTGGGGTCGTCGAGGTGGGAGACGGGCAGCGGACGCGGGTCTTCGGCATCGGCGAGCGTCTCGCCGAAGGTCACGTCGGCCAGCCCCGCTATCGCGACGATCTCTCCCGGCCCCGCAGCATCGGCGTCGACGCGGTCGAGCGCCTCGGTCACATAGAGCTCGGTGATCTTGACGCGCTCGATGGTCTCGTCGGCCCGGCACCAGGCGACGGTGTCGCCCTTGCGGATCGAGCCGTGCCGAATCCTGCACAGCGCGAGACGCCCGAGGTAGGGCGAGGAGTCGAGGTTCGTCACCAGCGCCTGGAAGGGGTAGTTCTCGTCATAGGTCGGCGGAGGGATGTGATCGAGCAGCGTTTCGAACAACGGCTTCAAGTCGCTGCCCTCGTCTTCTGGATCCATCGACGCTCGCCCCGCGCGCGCGTTCGTGTACAGGATGGGGAAGTCGATCTGCGATTCGTGAGCGTCGAGGTCCAAGAACAGCTCGTAGACCTCGTCGACGACCTCGGCTATGCGCGCGTCGGGACGGTCGACCTTGTTCACCGCGAGGATCACGGGCAGCCTCGCCTCGAGCGCCTTGCGCAGGACGAAGCGCGTTTGAGGTAGAGGTCCCTCGCTTGCGTCGACCAGCAGCAAGATGCCGTCGACCATCGTCAGCGCGCGCTCGACCTCTCCGCCGAAGTCGGCGTGTCCGGGCGTGTCGACGATGTTGATCTTGACGTCGCCGTAACGGACCGCAGTGTTCTTGGCGAGGATCGTGATGCCCTTCTCGCGCTCGAGATCCATCGAGTCCATGACTCGCTCGTCGACGTCCTGGTTCGAGCGGAAGGCACCCGATTGCCACAGCATCGCGTCGACAAGCGTTGTCTTTCCGTGATCGACGTGCGCAACGATTGCGACGTTACGGAGTTGGTCGCGCGTTGGCATGGCAGTCGTTCTCCGGGAATAGACGGCGGGGGATAGACGGTTACGAACGCTGTTGATTGTAGTTGCCGCGCGCTAGATTCTCGGCATGATCGACGTGCGGGGCGACATCGTCATAGCGCGGCCGCTTCAAGAGGTGTTCGAGTACGCCGCGGATCTCGACAAGCTTCCGCAATGGCTCGACGGCTGCAGGAAGGCGTGGTCGCCCGACGGCGACGGGCGTTCCGTGGGGGCCGAGATCGTGCACGAAGACGAGTTCATGGGGCGGACGTTCGAGGCCCGCTTCGAGGTGCTCGAGTGGGAGGACTGCAAACGGATCATGTCGCGTGCGGTCTCCGGTCCCTTCCGCGGCACGAGCGAGGAGACCTTCCACGACGAGGACGGCGACACGCGCATCGAGATCCACGTGACCGGCGAGCCGACCGGGTTCTTGAAGGCGGTTTCGTTCATGGCCCGGCGCCAAGCGCAGTCGCAGATCGACCGGTCGCTCGCCAACCTCAAGCGCGTGCTGGAGGCGCGCGCAGCGGATAGTTGACCTCGAAGACGAGCTCCTCACCGTCGCGCTCGTCCCACTGAACGCCCGTCTGGAAGAACCCGAGCTTGTCGATAAGTCGCAGCGACGGTTCGTTGTCGGGAGCGACCGATGCGCGGAAGCGAGTCACTCCGGGGTGCTCGTGCGCCCACTCGATTAGCGCTCTCACCGCTTCTTCCGCGAAACCGCGGCGGCGGTGGTCGGCAAAGATCGTGTAACCGATCTCGACGGTCCCGCGGTCGTCGGGGGGGCCGTGGAACCCCATGTGCCCCAGCATGCGCGCGTTCTTCCGATCGACGACCGCGCGCACGAGCCACGGGGCGCTCGATTCGTCGGCGCGGATCTGCTCGCCGCGCAGGCGGAGCAGCCAGCGGTCGTCTTCGTCCGGCCAGTCGTCGGGCACGGTCGCGCCGAGGACGCGCTCGGCCTCCGCGCGCTTGCCGCTCAGGATGAGGTCGATGAACTGGGCAGACATCAGAACGAGGCGCGTCCGATCGGTCTCGACCTCCACGGCGTGCTCATCCATCGACAAAGGATGCCAGGCACGCCGAACCGCGCCGGTTCGCGGCGACGAACAGTGGGTAGGCGTGGAGCCGAGACGAGCGATTCAAAGGAGACGGCATCGGCACGATCGGACTAAGCGAGCTCATGGTGAGGGCGGACGTGCGCGCTCTCGTCGAGGACGCGGAGGGCGCCCACGTGGCGATCGAGACCGGGCGCGGCCCCCACGTAACTCCCGAGCTGTTCTGCTGGAACGGCGGACGCCTGTGGTTCGCGACCGCGCGCCGGACGCTCAAGGCACGCAAGACCCGCGCGGGGGCGCCCGTCGGGGTCTTCATCGAGCACGGTCCCCGCGGTCTCG
>JALZCA010000228.1 GCA_030863285.1 Actinomycetota bacterium
AGAAGGTGCTGAAGATCCCGAGCCACCTCGGCACCTTCAGCGGCGAGGGCTCGCAGGTCCTGACGCTCAACACGCCGTCCTTCAAGGGCGACCTGCTCATCTACCAGAACGAGATCTGCCCGGGCTCGGACCGTGGTATCGGCGGCGTCACGCTCGTCGACGTCACCAACCCCCGCTCACCGAAGAAGCTCGTAGAGGGCTTTGGCGACTTCACGGTCAAGGGCAAGAGCCAGACGCACTCGAATGAGACGCACTCGGCGTTCGCCTGGCAGGACGGCGGCAAGGCCTACGCGGTGCTGGTCGACGACGAGGAGGCGACGGACGTCGACATCCTCGACATCACCAACCCCAGTCGACCGAAGCTGATCTCCGAGACCGATCTCACCGACGAGACCGAGCAGCCGCTCGGCGCCGTTCACGGCGACGCCGTCTTCCTGCATGACATGGTCGTCAAGGAGATCAACGGCGTGCAGACGATGCTCGTCTCCTACTGGGACGGCGGCTACGCGAAGCTGAACGTGGAGGACCCGGCCAACCCGAGGTTCATCTCGGACACGGACTTCGCCGCGTTTGATCCTGTGCGCCTGGAGGTGACGCTGGGCGCCCACCAGGTCAGCCCGGAGGGCAACGCCCACCAGGCCGAGTTCACGCGCGACAACAAGTACTTCGTGGCCACGGACGAGGACTTCGATCCCTACCGCGTGACCGCGACGATGGGCGACGGGACGGCCTTCACCGCCATTCAGGGATCGGAGGTCCCGCAGATCGACGAGCACACGACGCTCGCGGGCGACACGCGCGCGGTCGGGCTCGCCTGCGACGCGGCGTCGATACCGGCGGCTGACGCCTCGCACCCCGTCGCGGTGATCGAGCGCGGCGTCTGCGACTTCACCGTGAAGGTGCAGAACGTCGAGGCGAAGGGCTACAAGGGCGCGGTCGTCTTCAACCGCACAGGCGTCGATGGCTGCGAGGCGCTGATCAGCATGCTCGTCGAGGCGAACATCCCAGCCGTCTTCGTGTCACGTACCGACGGGTTCCGGATTCTCACGGGCGGCGTGCCGGCCGACTACAGCTGCTCCGAGTCGGGGGCGGGCACGGCGGCTCCGCCGGCGGGGACCGACGGGCAGACCGTCGACATCAAGGCCGTCTTCGACGGCTGGGGCTACGTACACCTCTACGACGCGACCACGATGCGAGACGTCGACCAGTACTACCTCCCTGAGAGCCAGGACCCGGCGTTCGCGCGTGGGTCCGGCGACCTCTCGGTCCACGAGGTGGCGACCGATCCCGATCGCAACCTCGCCTACATCTCCTACTACGCGGGCGGGTTCCGCATCGTGAGCTACGGGCCCGGTGGGCTGAAGGAGGTCGGCAGCTTCATCGACACGGGCGGCAACAACTTCTGGGGCGTCGAGGTGCACAAGCATCCCAACGGCCAGAAGTACGTGCTCGCCTCGGATCGCGACAGCGGCGTCTACCTGTTCCAGTACACGGGTCCGTGAGGACGCGCCGGCGCCGGGGCCGCAGCGGCGGCGAGCTTCAGCCGGTATCCAGGGACGCCTGTAGCGGCGGGTAGGTGAGGTGTCCGTCCTCGACCACCGCGAACCGGGTTAGCTCGTGCTGCGTCGCGCCGCCGTCGGGACCAATGTGGATGACCCCCCATCCGCGAAGCGTCAGTGCGTCCGAGATGAGCCGACGATGGCACCGCCACCACGGCCCCTCGGCGCACATCATGGTCGTTGACCGCTCCGTCGCGAGCTGCTCGAGCACGTCAAGCCCCGCCGCGAACTCAGCGCTCGCCATGTGGTCGGCGTATCCGCGAAAGGCCTCCACGCGCCAACCGCCGTTTGGAGTGTCCCGGACCGGTCGTCGTCGCCCTCCTAGTTCCGGCAGGTGGCGATAGACGACTCCCTGCCGCACCAGCTCGCGATCGAGCACCTCCTGCTTGAACCACGGCATGCGGCGCGACCCGGGGTGTCGACGCACGTCGCACAGCTGCTCCACGTCGTAGCTGCTGAGAAGGCGGACGAAGTCCACCAGCTCGTGCGTCGAGTGCCCCACCGAGAAGATGCGTCGTCGGGCCATACGCCTGTTCTAGCCGCCAGGAGTCACTTTGGTCTGGCTCGACAGCCCGGACCACGCGGGCGCGGCTTGTATCCCTCCAGCGCGCTCTTGCGTCATATAGGGAGTAGGGGCATTACTACATAC
>JALZCA010000242.1 GCA_030863285.1 Actinomycetota bacterium
CGCCAGGACCGTTCTTGTGCACCGGAGCAGAGAGTTACGCCTGGCCCGTGCCCAAGAACGCGGCGCCCCTAATTCCTGGGCACCCTTGCGAGGGAAAACACCGCTCTCGTGCCCAGAAACGCGGAACTAGAAAGGCACCTTGGCCTGCAGCCACGTCTGCGCCGCCGGGCGGTCTCCTTCGATCTCCATTACGCCGGGCTCCGCGCGGCCCGCGAGGATGCGACAGAAATCGATCCCGTCGCCGCTGATGATCGCCCGGCCCCCACTTCCCGAGACGTAGTTGCCACCGACAGGACCGCTCAGCCGCAACAGCGCGTCGGCCTGCGAACTCCGTCCCCAGTGCCGCGCGATGTCCTGAACGACGCGTCGCTCCGCCGCGCCGAGCCCCATGGCGCGCCCGGTCGCCTGGGAGATGTCGATGCGGTGCATGAAGTGATCGCGCGTGAAGATCGGCCCGAGCAGGAAGCGCGCGTTAGTCCAGCCGACGGTGTCGACGCGCAACGGGAGCAACCCGACCGCGCTCCCGACGCGCCGGCGAAAGGTCAAGAACGGCTCTGCGGCACGCTCCAACTCTTCGATCAACCGCTGCGGCGACATGTGGCGCCGGGCCAGGACCATTGCTTCGTTCTGCGAGTCGAGTGATCCCGGCAGCTCCTTGCGGACCGCCCTCGAAGCCTTCCTGAGCCGCACCATCTCGCGCGGGGACGGCGACGCCTGGGCCCAGCCGAGCACGTGGGCGACGATGTCGCGCACCGTCCAGCGCTCACAGTCGGTCGGCTTGTCCCAATCGGATTCGGTGAGCGCCTTCAGCTCGTCGATCAGGGCGTCGAGCTGGCGGCGCCCGAGGTCTATCGACTCCGCATGCGTCAGGCCCGGCAGGTCCTCGACGCGCATCTCTTTGTCCACTGCGGCAACGCTCATGGCCTCCTCCTCTTGCTGGATCCTGCGGATCGGGGTGCAAAGAACGTGCGGATCATGTCGTCGACCATCGGCAGCAGACGCGTCCAGCGCCCGTCTGAGAACGATGCCTCTGGTTCGTTGGCGATCTGTTGCGCGGCAAGGCCGCTTCCGATCGCCGTCATGAGGTCAAGCGACGCTTGCTCGAGGATGCGCGCATCCACCTCGCCCGCCTCGACCAACATGCGAACGGCCGCGATGAAGTCCTGTTCGATCTCCTGCGATATTGCGAACGATTCGACGGACGGGACGAAGTCCGGGACCGGGCGTTGGAAGACCAGTTGGTACTTGGCCGGCGCCTCGAGCGCGAAGCGCAACAGCAGCTCCCCCAGCTCGTAGAGCGCTCGCGTCGGCTCTGATGCGTCGAGGACGCGCTTGGTCTGCTCGCGGTACTCCGTCGCAGCCGCTGCAAAGAGCGCGTCATAAAGGGCGAGCTTGGACGGGAAGTACTCGTAGAGAGACGGCGCGCGCATTCCGACGTCGTCCGCCAGACGTCGCAAGGAGATCTGTCCCACGCCCACGTCGGCCGCCTGTGTCCAAGCCGCGTCGACGATCTCCGAGATCGTCTCCTGGCGCCGGCGCAGGCGTCGTTCCGCAACCGCCATCCGTTCTCCCGACCCTTGCCTACTCCAGACTGCTTGCCTAACAGTGATAGGTCTTTCCTAACACCGTTAGGGGAGGTCGTCAAGCGGACATCGGGCTTAGGATCGCCGGCGTGTACATCAGACGCCTGAGGTCGACCCCGCTGTGGCTCTTCGCCCTGGCGTTCGCCGGGGTCGTGGCGGGCCACTCGCTGGCGTTCTTCCTCGAGGCCCCTCATCACCACCACCGGGAGGAGCTTCTGGAGGCGACCGGGCACGGGAACTGGTGGATTGCGATCGCCCTCGGGCTCGCGCTGTTCCTGGCATCGCTCGCCCTCTTCGTCGGGCGCCGCGTCGCTTCCTCGCGACAAGGGCGACGAGGATTCGTGCGCCGCGTGACCTATCGTATGGCGCCCCTCCAGATCGGCGCCTTCATCCTGCTCGAGGCTCTCGAACGGTGGGGGGCACGCGACCTCTCGGGTCTGTTGGGCGAGCGCGTGATCCTCATCGGAGTCGTCGTGCAGGTCGCAGTCGCCGCGGTCGCAGCACTGCTCCTGCTCTTGGTAGCTCGTGTCGTCGGCGCCCTGATCGAGAAGCTCCGGCGACCGGCCGCCGTCGAATCGAAAACGATCGCCTTTGGATCCCAGGTTGACTCACTCCCCGGCTGGTTCTTCTTCTGTGCCCGCGACGTACGAGGTCCTCCGCTGCGCCGCGTCTGACCCAACGGAGAGCACGGCCGCGCTTCAACGCGGTTTCGTGCGCGCAATCTCAGGAGGACAAACTTGAAAAGAGTCTTTGTCGGCGCGTGCGCGCTCCTTGCGCTCCTTGCGGCATCGCCCGCACGCGCACACGTCACCATTCAACCCAACGAGGCAATAGCGTCTTCGTTCTCGCGCTTCGTCGTCCGCGTCCCGAACGAGGACGCTCGGAGAGCAACCATCAAGGTGGAGGTCGAGTTCCCGCCGCTGGCGTTCGTCAGCTTCGAACCCAAAGAGGGATGGAAGCGGACGGTCGAGAACACCACACTCGACGAACCGATCGAGGCCTTCGGAAGCGAGATCGACGAAGTCGTAGGAACGGTCACGTGGAGCGGCGGGTCGATCGAACCCGGCGAGTTCGAGGAGTTCGGGTTCTCCGCCGCCATGCCCGAGGGTAAGCAAACTCTCGAGTTCAAGGCGATCCAGACATACGAAGGCGGAAAGGTCGTCGAATGGACCGGGCCCGTGGACTCGGAGGAGCCCGCGCCCCTTTTGAAGACGTACGACATCGGGGCTAAGGAGGGCGAGGGCGAGTTGGCCGTTCTCGCTCGGCTCGCCGATGACATCGCGGCCGCGACCGCAACCACGGAGGAGCAGCCGGAGACGTCCTCCTCCGACGCCGACGCCGACGCGTTGCCCTTGATCCTCGCCGGCGCCGCCCTGCTGCTTTCTGCGATGGCTCTTGCGGCGGCACTGCGGAAGCGGGTGCCCGACCGGCGCGTAACGTGAAGAAGCTGATGCTGGTTGCGATGGCGCTGGTCATCGCAACCAGCGCCACCCCCGCTCTGGCGCATGCGGAGTTGAAGTCGTCGAATCCCCGGCGTGGCGCCTCGCTGTCCCGGCCGCCACAAGACGTCGTGATCGATTTCACCGAGCCACCAACGGCGAGCGCGAACGTCGTAGTGACGGACGGGTGCAAGCGCGACGTAGCCGGAGAGATAGTCACCGAGGCCACGGAGCTGCGTGCGTCGCTCGATGATGGAGAGCCCGGCAAGTGGAGGGTGCGCTTCGACGTCGTGTCCGCTCTCGACGGTCATCCGACGAGCGATTCGTTCACCTTCGAGGTCCAGGGCGAGCCCGACTGCAGCCGACGAGCGGGACCACGAGCGGCCCCCGAGGAGGACGAGGACTCCGGCGCCCTCACCCTGTTCTTGATCTTCGGAGGCCTTGCGCTAGCAGCGGTCGGAGTAGCGGCTTTGGCACGAAGGCGCGCACCGTAGCCCTGCGACCGATCCGCTCACGTCATTAGCCGGGTGCTTTCGGAGCAGGTTGGCACGAGGGGCACCAGTAGGTCACGCGCGGCCCCCCCGCCGCCTGCTGCTCCGCTTTCTCGATCGGCGTTCCGCAACGGCGGCACGGCCGACCGCCGCGTCCGTACACCCAGCGCTCTCGCCCGCGGCGTGCATCGCCCGTTGTGATCTGCCTCCCGGTCGCTCGATTCGCTTGCAAGAGGCGTGCCGAGAGGTCGACGACGGCCTCGAGGTCGCTCACCTCTTCGACGCGAGTATCGGGATGGATGCCGCGCAGAAAGCACACCTCGGACTTGTACACGTTGCCGAGGCCGGCGATGAGTCGCTGATCCAACAACGCCTCGCCGATCCGAGTGTCGGCCGCGCGGCGAAGACGCTCGCCAGCTTCCGTCGAGTCCCACTCGCGCAGTGGATCGGGCCCGAGGTGGCCGACCACCTCGCACTCCCGCTCGCTGTCGATGAGCTCGACGATCGGGAGACGAAAGCCGACCGCCACCCACCTCTGCGTTTCGAGTACGACCCGGACTTGCCAAGCGGGGCCGTGCCAGCGCTCACCGGAGCGGTAGAGATCCCAGGCCCCCTCCATCTTGAAATGGGTGTGAAGGGTGACGCCGCCGGCGATGCGCATGAGGATGTGCTTGCCGCGCGACGTCACCTCGAGGACCTCTCTTTTCGAGAGGTCCGCGGTCGCAATGCGCGGCACCCTGAAGTCGGTGCGGATAAGGGTGTCGCCGGCGAGCGCGTGATGCAGGCGCGTGGCCGACAAAAAGACGGTGTCGCCCTCAGGCACGCAGGCGAAGCCCCCGCGACGTAAACCGGAAGCCGGCGCTCAACAACGCTTCTGCAAAGGGCGTGTCCTCGATGTCTTCGCCGTCGGCCTTCTGCACGGTAAGACGCCCGAGCATCCCGTCGTGCGCAGCGAGTGCCAGTGCATCGATGGCCGGTCGCAAGAGGCGATCATCGTCGCTGTAGGACAGAAGCGTGCGGCCACCCTTTTCCACGTAGAGCACGAGCTGTCCCGACACGATCACGACGAGCGCTCCCGCCTTGCGTCCGGCGCGGTGACCGGCCCCGCGCTCGGGCCACGGGAGGGCCGCGCCGTAAGGGTTCGCCGGATCGGTTGCCGCAAGAACTTGCGTCTGCGGGTCCTCGTCGGTCGCGTCCACCAGCGCGCGCATGCGGTCGACCGCCCCGGGTAGCGCGAACTGCGCGCCGCCCAGCCCGTCGACGAAGTAGCCCCGCCTGCAACGCCCTGCTTCCTCCATCGCTTTCAACACCGGGTAGACGCTGGCGAAACCCCCGCCGATCCGCTCGGCCATGACGGCGCCGCGAGTGACAATGCCGTGACGCTCGAGAAGCCGCTGCGCGAGCGCGGTCATCGCGCGCGTCGGATCCTGAGGTTCGACTTCGAGTCGGCTCCATCGTCCCTGGCCCGCAGGCGGCCCGAGCCGGCTCGGGAAAGCAGGTCCGCGTCGTCGCGACGGGGGCCGCGCGGTAGGGCTGTTGCGCCCGCCGCTCACGAGCGCGCGCACCGGCGCGAACGTGTCGTTTGTCACCCGTCCTGCCCACACGAGTTCCCACAGTGACAGGAGCAATTCGGTGTCGTCGGTGGATCCCGTCGCCGCGGCAAGTTGGCGGAAGAACATCGCGCCGCCCCCCTCGAGCGCGTCGAGGATGCGCGCCGCTACCGGCGACGGTTCGTAGTCCTGCAGCGACGCGAGGACGGCGGGAGCCCGATCAGCCAACGCGAGCGTGATCCATCCGTCGTCGCTGCCGAGCGCTCCCGCTCCCGCCCACGCGATCTCGCCGGATGCACCGAGCTGGTCCAACAGCGTCGGTTGGTAGTTCGGAAGGCGCGCGGCAAGGATCTGTCGTTCGAGCGCCGAAGCCGGCAACGGGACGCCCTGCAATTGCTCGACAACTTGCAACAAAGCCTCGGGTGAGGCCTCTCGCGGGCCGCTTCTCCCGATCCCGTGCCACGCTTGCGCGAAGCGAGCGAAGACCTCGACCGGCGCCGGCTCGATCTCCTTGCGGTACGCCGCGAGGGACATCCTCCGCAACCTGCGCAGCACCTCGACGTCGATGTGCTCGCGTCCCGAGCCTCCAGGGCGGAACTCGCCTTCGACCACGCGACCTTCGGCCTCGAGCCGTTCCAGGGCCTGAGTCACGACCGCGACGCCGAGCCCGAGCCGCGCGGCGACGTCTTCCGCCACGAACGGACCGTGGGTGCGGGCGTAGCGCCCCACGAGATCAGCGAGCGGGTCGGCGACCGGCTCGAGAAAGGCGACCGGCACCCCGACGGGCAGGGCAGCCCCCAGCGCGTCGCGCATGCGAGCGGCGTCTTCGACCGCGATCCAACGTTCCTCGCCTGCGACTCGCAGCTTGACCGCGCGATGCGAGCGAGCGAGGTCATCGAACCACGCCTCGACCTTGTTGGGCTCGCGACTCCGCGCGCTCGCCTCCGCCACCGAGAGATCGCCGATCGTGCGCAGCGCGTCGTGCAGCCCGTCCGCGCTTCGGATCTTGCGCTTGTCGCTCAACAGCTGCAGCTCCAACTCGAGCTCGTCCAGCGAGGCCGAATCGAGCAACTCGCGCAGCTCCTCGTGTCCCATGATCTCGGCCAGCAGCGAGCGGTCGAGCGACAACGCCTGCGCCCGGCGCTCGGCAAGTGGCGCGTCGCCCTCGTACATGAACGCGGCGACGTAGGAAAACTGCAACGAGCTTGCAAACGGTGACGGGACCGGCGTCTCGACGTCGACGACTCGCACGTCGCGGCTCCTGATCCGGGACATGAGGTGCGTCAACGCGGGGACGTCGAACACGTCCTGAAGGCACTCACGGAAGGTCTCGAGCATGATCGGAAACGACCCGTACTTCGAGGCCACCTGAAGCAGCTGCGCGCTCTTCTGACGCTGCTGCCACAACGGCGTCCTCTGGCCCGGCCTGCGCTTCGGGAGCAATAGCGCTCGCGCTGCGCACTCGCGGAAGCGACTCGCAAAAAGCGCCGAGTTGCCGACCTCGCCGACCACTACGTCGTCGACCTCGTCCGGGTCGAGGAACAGGGCATCCGAGGGCGGCGGTTCGTCGGTGTCGATCACGCGCACGACGATGCCGTCGTCGGTGTGCATGCACTGGACCGCGATCCCAAGGCGTTCGCGCAGACGCGCCTCGATAGCCTGTGCCCAGGGAGCATGGACCTGCGCTCCGAACACCGAGTGGATGCAGAGACGCCAGTCGCCGAGCTCGTCGCGAAAGCGCTCGATCACGATCGTGCGGTCGTCGGGAAGGGCACCGGTCGCCTCGCGTTGCTCGCGCAGGTACTGGAGCAGGTTTCCGATGGCCCGCTCGTCGAGACCGGCGTCCGCGAGCCGCTGCCGGGCGGCCTCTTCGGGCTCCCGCTGCAAGGTACGCACGAACGAACCCAGCGCCTCGCCGAGCTCGAGCGGGCGGCCGAGCGCGTCGCCGTGCCAAAAAGGCATCCGGCCGGTTTGACCGGGCGCGGGCGAAACGAGCACACGGTCGTGGGTCACGTCCTCTATGAGCCAGGTCGAAGCGCCGAGCACGAAGGTCTCGCCGGGGCGCGACTCGTACACCATCTCCTCGTCGAGCTCTCCTACCCGCTGGCCCTTTTCACCGGCGAGGTAGACACCAAAGAGACCCCGATCCGGGATCGTCCCACCCGAGGTGACCGCGAGTCGCTGAGCGTTCGTCCGAGCAGTGAGCTTGTCGGTGGAGCGATCCCAGTTGAGGCGCGGACGCAACTCCGCAAACTCATCGGAGGGATAACGACCCGAGAGCATGTCGAGAACGCTGTCGAGAGCGGAACGAGGGAGGTCGTGGAACGGCGCCGCCTGCGTGACGACCTTTTCGAGGTCGTCGACGGCCCACTCGTCCATCGCGACCATGGCGACGATCTGCTGCGCCAGGACGTCGAGCGGGTTGCGCGGATAACGCGTCTGCTCGATCGCGCCGCGGCGCATCCGCTCGACGACGACCGCGGACTCGACCAGATCGCCGCGGTACTTGGGAAAGAAGATGCCGCGGCTGACGGCTCCTACGTGGTGACCCGCGCGCCCGACGCGCTGCAGCCCCGAGGCGACCGAATCCGGAGCTTCGACCTGGACGACCAGATCGACCGCCCCCATGTCGATGCCGAGCTCGAGGGAGCTCGTCGCGACGACCGCGGGAAGGCGTCCCGCCTTGAGGTCCTCCTCGATGATCGTGCGCTGTTCGCGCGCAACCGACCCGTGGTGGGCGCGCGCAACCTCTTTACCTGCAAGCTCGTTGAGGCTGGCGCAAAGCCTTTCGGAGAGACGGCGCGAG
>JALZCA010000248.1 GCA_030863285.1 Actinomycetota bacterium
GGAGACACCGTTCGCAACATCACCGGCTGCCCGGTGGCCGGCATCGCGCAGGACGAACTGTTCGACGTCCGCCCGGTGATCGCTCGGGCGGCGAAGTTCTTCTACGGCAACCGCGACTACTCGAACCTTCCGCGTAAGCACAAGTACACGATCAGCGCCTGCCCCGGCCAGTGCAACGCGCCGGAGATCCACGACGTCGCGCTCGTCGGCGTCGTGAAGGACGGGCGGGAGGGCTTCGCGGTGCGGGTCGGGGGCGGGTTGTCGAGCACGCCGCGACTGTCCAAGGACATCGGCGTGTTCGTCCCCGTCGACGATGCCATCGACGTCCTGCGCGCCGTCACCGACGCCTGGCAGACGAACCTCCGCTACCGCGTGAGCCGGGCGAAGGCCCGCATCAAGTTCATGATGGACGACTACGGCCCGGAAGGGGTCCGCGCCATGGTCGAGGAGCGGCTCGGCCGGCGCCTCGAAGACTTCCGAGCTCCCGAGCCGCAAGCCGTCGACCACCTCGGCGTGCACCTTCAGCGGCAGGAAGGCTACGTCTACGCCGGGTTCTCCATCCCCATGGGGTGGATGAGCGGCGATCAGATGATCGCCATCGCCGACGTCGTCGAGGGACTCGGGGGTGACCTGCGCCTCACCCGCCAGCAGGACCTCATCGTCGGCAACGTCCCCGTCGGTCAGCTCGCCAGCCTCGTGGAGCCGATGCGGGAGATCGGCTTCCCCCTCAACCGCAACAAGGTCTACGGCAACTCGATCGCCTGCACGAGCCACAAGTTCTGCAACTACTCGGTGGCGGAGACGAAAGGCAAGCTCGACGAGATCCTCCAAGAGTTCGAGACGCGCTTCGGCGACGACGTCGAGGATCTCAAGGTCTTCATGGACGGCTGCCCGCACGCCTGCGCCCACCACTGGGTCGGCGACATCGGGCTGCAGGGCACGACGACGAAGAGCGCGACCGACGGCAAGCGGGTCGAGGCCTACGACGTCACCTTGCGGGGCGGTCTCGGAGCCAAGGCCGCGATCGGGAAGCCGCTCATGCGGCGGGTGCCGACCGACGACATCGTCGACGTGCTCGTGCGACTCGTCGACGCCTGGCTGACCGAGAAGGCGTCGCGCAACGGGTCGGGCGACGGCTACACGTTCCGGGACTTCTGCGACGAACGCGACGACGACGAGCTCCGCGCCATCGCCTTCGCGGAGGTCAGCGAGGACGGTGCCGAGGGGACGCGCCCGATCGTGCGGGTGCCGGGAACCCTGCTCGAGCTGTCGGACGGTGCCGACGAGATCGCGGTGCAGGCTGACACCGTCGGACAAGCACTCGACGTGCTGGCGCGCGAGCACCCCAGGCTCGTGGCGTACCTCCTCGTCGCCCCAGACAAGGTGAACCCGGCCGTCAACCTCTACGTGAACGAAGAGGACATCCGGGCGCTCGGAGGTCTAGACGCTCCACTGGCGGCGGGCACGGAACTCGTCATCCTGCCCGCCCTGGCGGGCGGCTAGGCCACGGAAGGCCAATGGTGAGAGAACTCCTCTTCGACGACCTCGAGATCGGCGAGATCTCCAACGATCTGGACGACCAGGAACCCGAGGACGTCATCGCCTGGGCCCTGGAGACGTTCGGGGACCGTGTCGCGCTCGTCACGTCGTTCCAGGCGGACGGCATGGCGATCCTCAACATGGCCTACGAGCTCGAGCCCGAGATCCGGGTCGTCAGCGTGGACACCGGGCGCCTGCCCCAGGAGACGCACGACTTCACCGAAGAGGTGCGTGAACGCTACCCGCTCGCCCGGATCGACGTGCTGCTCCCCGACCACCGCGAGGTGGAGGCCATGGTGCGCCGCCACGGCCTGAACCTCTTCCGGAACTCGGTACCGCAGCGGCTGCTGTGCTGCCAGATCCGCAAGGTGCGCCCGCTGCTGCGCGCGCTGGAGGGACTCGACGCGTGGTTCACGGGGCTCCGCCGGGACCAGTGGGCTTCGCGCGCGGCCATCCGGAAAGTCGAGCTCGACCACGACCACGACGGCATCGTGAAGATCAACCCACTCGCGGACTGGACGAAGGAGGAGGTCTGGGAGTACCTCGAGGACCACAAAGTCCCCGTCCATCCGCTCTACGCGCAGGGCTACACGAGCCTTGGGTGCGTACCCTGCACGCGACCGATCGAGG
>JALZCA010000211.1 GCA_030863285.1 Actinomycetota bacterium
CTCGTCGAGGGAATCAACGTCGGCAGCGTCTTCGAGGAGCAGAAGGTCTTCGACGTCGTCGTCGTGGGCACCCCGGAAGCGCGACGGAACATCGAGAGCATCAAGAACCTGCTCGTCGACCGGCCCGAGGGCGGCCACGTTCGTCTCGGCGACGTCGCCGACGTCCGCGTCGGCACGGCCCCGATCGCGATCGCTCGAGACTCGGTCTCGCGCTATCTCGATGTCGAGGCCGACGTCAGCGGGCGCAGCGTCGGCGCGGTTGCCGCCGACGTCGAGGAGTCGCTCCGGGGCGTGACCTTCCCGCTCGAGTACCACGCGGAGGTGCTGACCGCGACGACGGCTGACGAGATGAACTTCTGGATGGTCATCGGCGGCGCGGTCGCAGCGGCGCTCGCGGCGCTCCTGCTCCTCCAGGCGGCCTTCAGGAACTGGCGGCTGGCCGTGCTCGTCTTCGCGACGCTGCCCGTCGCTCTCCTCGGGGGCGCAGTCGCGGCGCTGATCGACGGGGCGGAGCTCTCGCTCGGCGCCGCCGCCGGCCTGCTCGCACTGCTCGGGCTTGCCGTGCACAACGGAGTGCTGCTGATCAGCGGCTTCCAGCGCATGAGGGAACACGACGGCGAGCCGTTCGGTCTCGATCTCGTCGACCGCGTGGCGCGCGCGCGGCTCGCGCCCATGCTGGCGACTGCAGCGGCGCTCGCGTTCGCGGCGCTCCCCTTCGCCGTCCTCGGCTCGCGGCCTGGGCTCGAGATCGTGAGCCCAATGGCGATCGTGCTCCTCGGCGGTCTGGTCACCACGACGTTCCTGGCGCTCTTCCTCCTGCCCGCCCTCTACCTGCTCTTCGGCAGGGCGGCGGAAGCCGAGCCGATGCCAGACGAGCTGCTCGTGTGGTCCTTGCGCGAGCCGGACGCGGCAGCCCCTGCGCCACCGGTCGTCGTGCCTGTCGATAGCGTCGGCGTGAGCGAAAACGGGGGCGGTCAGCGTGAGCCGGTCGAGCGTCAGCCGTCCTAACGTGAGGCGGCTCGCCACCGGCGTCGCCGCCGCCGCCGCGGCCTTCGTCGCCGCAGGGTGCCAGGAGGTGGCTTCGACGAAGGTCGACAGCAAGCCGTACAAGCTCGAGCCGATCGAGGGCACCGATATCCAGCGCGTCCGGCTGGAGGCGCACGTCGCCAGGAAGATCGACGTCCAGACTACGACGGTCCGCGCGGCGGGGAAGGCGCGCGTCGTCCCGCATGCGGCGGTGATCTACAACCCCGAAGGAAGGTCGTTCGTCTACACGGTGCCCGAGCCGCTGACCTACGTTCGGGCGCCCATCACCGTCCGCCGGGCGGTGGGCGATCGGGCGATCCTCACCAAGGGGCCAGCGCCGGGGACGACAGTCGTCACCGTCGGCGCCGCCGAGCTGCTGGCAACCGAGTACGAGATCCTCAATCAGCATCCATGACGTCGCGGAGAGTGATCGAGTAATGCGTTGGGTCATCGCACGAAGCCTGCGGTTCCGGTGGCTCGTGATCTTCGGCGCCGCCGCCATGCTCGTCTTCGGATTTTTCCAGACGCGCAACGCGCCGCTGGACGTCTTCCCGGAGTTCGCGCCTCCGATCATCGAGGTGCAGACGATCGCCACCGGCAACACGCCGGTCGAGGTAGAAGAGCTGATCACGATCCCGATCGAGGACACGCTCAACGGGATCGAGGGCCTCGACAAGATGCGCTCCTACTCGGTCGAGCAGCTCTCCTCGATCAAGCTCTACTTCAAGCGGGGCACCGACCTGTACCGCTCGAGGCAGCTCGTGCAAGAGCGCCTCGCAGTGATCACGCCCCAGCTGCCGAGCTGGGCGGCGCCGCCGTTCATGATGCCGCCGCTCTCGTCGACGGCACGCGTCATGAAGATCGGGATGACCTCCGACACGGTCTCTCTGAACGACATGTCGATGGTCGCGTACTACAAGATCCGCCAACGGCTGCTGCGCGTGCCTGGCGTCGCGCAGGTGATGATCTACGGCCAGCGCAAGAAGCAGCAGCACATCCAGGTCGACCCGGCGAAGCTCGCGAAATACGGGATCTCGCTCGACACGGTCATGGAGAGGACCGCCGACGCGTTCGACTTCGGCGTCCTCCAGTACTCCGAGGCGTTCACGGTCGGCGCCGGCGGCTTCGTCGAGTCCAACGGACGGCGGCTGAACGTCCACCACGAGCACCCGATTCCGACCGAGAAGGCGCTCGCGCGAATCGCGATCGAGAAGGTGAACGGCAGAGTGTTGCGCCCGACCGATCTCGGCCTCGTCATCGAGGATCACATGCCACTCTGGGGCGACGCGGCGATCAACCAGGGCCCAGGCCTGATGCTGATCGTCCAGAAGCTGCCCGGCGCAAACACGCTCGAGGTGACGAAGGGCGTCGAGGACGCAATCGACCAGTTGCGGCCGGGCCTCCAAGGCATCGAGATCGACACCAATCTCTTCCGGCCGGCGACGTTCATCGACCACGCCCTCGACAACCTCTTCGCGGCGCTCTTCCTCGGCATCCTGCTCGTCATCGCGATCCTCGCGGCGTTCCTGTTCGAGTGGCGGACCGCGTTCATCAGCCTGCTGGCGATCCCGCTGTCGCTGATCGGCGCGCTGATGATCCTCGAGCTCTTCGACACCGTCATCAACGTCATGGTGCTCGCAGGGCTCGTCGTCTCCATCGGCGTCGTCGTCGACGACGCGATCATCGACGTCGAGAACATCGTGCGACGCCTGCGCCAGGCGCGGGCCGAAGGCCGCGACGTGTCGACGTTCCGGGTCGTCCTCGACGCGTCGGTCGAGGTGCGAAGCGCGATCATCTACGCGACGCTGATCGACGTCGTCGCGATCGTTCCGGTGTTCTTCCTCTCCGGCCTCTCCGGGGCGTTCTTCCAGCCGCTCGTGCTCGCCTACGGACTCGCGGTCATGGTGTCGATGCTCGTCGCGACAACGGTCACGCCTGCGCTCTGCCTGCTGCTCCTCTCGAGAGGGCACAGACAACGGGAGTCGCCGCTCCTG
>JALZCA010000018.1 GCA_030863285.1 Actinomycetota bacterium
CCGCTGGACCCATTGACGAGCAGGTTGGGGAACCGCGCCGGCAGCACTTCGGGCTCGACCTCGTACCCGTCGTAGTTCGGCGTGAAGTCGACGGTCTCTTCATCGATATCGCGCAACAACTCCATAGAAAGCCGCGATAACCGAGACTCGGTGTAACGCATCGCCGCCGGGGCGTCGCCGTCGATGGAGCCGAAGTTGCCTTGGCCGTCGATCAATAGATATCGCGTTGAGAAGTCTTGCGCGAGGCGCGCTAGCGCGTCGTAGATAGCTTGGTCGCCGTGCGGGTGGTACTTCTTCATCACGTCGCCGACGAGCGCCGCGCACTTACGGAACGGTCGGTCGGGCCGAAGACCTGCTTCGAGTGCGGCGTACAGGATGCGGCGGTGTACCGGTTTTAACCCGTCGCGCGCGTCGGGAAGGGCGCGACTCACGATGACCGACATCGCGTACTCGAGGAAGGACTGCTTTACCTCGTCCTCGATCGTGATCTCGGTGATGCCGCTCGCGCCGTCCTCGGGCAGCTTGTCCTGGAACGGTTGCTTCGGTGGGGTCAACAGATACCTCTTAGATGTCTAGGAAACGAACGTCTTTGGCGTTGCGTTGGATGAAGCCCTTGCGCGATTCGACGTCCTCGCCCATGAGGGTCGAGAAGATCTCTTCGGCGAGAGCGGCGTCCTCCATCGTCACCTTCAGGAGTACGCGGTTCTGCGGGTCGAGCGTCGTCTCCCAGAGCTCGGAGGGGTTCATCTCGCCCAGTCCCTTGAACCGAGAGGCCTCGATCTTGGCGCCGTTGTTCGAGGCCTTGAACGCTTCCAGCTCGGCGTCGTTGCGGAAGTAATGCACCTTGCCCTTGTAGGGGACGCGATAGAGCGGAGGCGCTGCGACGAACACGTAACCCGCGTCGATCAGCGCCGGCATGTAGCGGAAGAAGAACGTCAGCAAGAGCGTCTTGATGTGCGAGCCGTCGACATCGGCATCGGCCATGGACACGATCTTGTGATAGCGGCACTTCGCGAGGTCGAAGTCGTCACCGATCCCGGTTCCGACCGCGGTGATGATCGCCTGGATCTCTTTGTTCTCGAGGATCTTCGAGAGCCGGGCGCGCTCGACGTTCAGGATCTTGCCGCGCAGCGGAAGGATCGCCTGGAATTCGCGCTGGCGCGCCTGCTTCGCGCTCCCTCCGGCGGAGTCACCTTCCACGATGAGTAGCTCGGCCTCGTGAGGATCGCGCGTCTGGCAGTCGGCGAGCTTGCCGGGCAGTGTCGAGGACTCGAGGAGCGACTTCCGCCTGACGACGTCGCGCGCTTTGCGCGCCTCGATGCGTGCGCGCTGCGCGGATAGCGCTTTGTTGCAGACCGCCCGCGCCTCGGTCGGGTGCTCCTCCATGAACTCCGCGAATTTCTGGTTCATCGATGTCTCGACGAACGAGCGGATCTCGGTGTTGCCCAGCTTCGTCTTCGTCTGGCCCTCGAACTGAGGCTCGCGCAAACGGACCGAGATGATCGCGGTCAGACCCTCGCGGCAGTCCTCGCCGACGAGCGCGTCGTCCTTCTCTTTGAGGATGCCCTTCGACTTCGCGTACGCGGTGATCACGCGGGTGAGAGATCGGCGGAAGCCTTCCTCGTGCATGCCGCCCTCGTGCGTGTTGATGTTGTTCGCGAACGTGAAGACCGCTTCGTTGTAGCCGGTCGTCCACTGCATCGCGACCTCGACCTCGTGACGCTCGGCCTTCGCCTCGAAGTAGATGACGCGCTTGTTCACCGCGTCGCGCGAGGAGTTCAGGTGCTTCACGAAGTCGATGATCCCGCCGGTGTACCTGAACGTCTCCTCTACGGCGGGCTCGACGCGCGCGTCGATCAGCTTGATCTCGAGACCTTTGTTGAGGAACGCCATCTCGCGCAGGCGCTGCATCAAGGTGTCGGTGCGGAACTCGACGCCCTCGGTGAAGATCAGGTGGTCCGGCCAGAACGTGACCGTCGTACCGGTGCGCTTCGCCGGCTTGACCGCCTTCAGCTTGTCCTGGGGCTTGCCCCGCTCGTACTTCTGGTGCCACAGCTTGCCGTCGCGGACGACGTCAACCTCGAGGCGCTCCGAGAGAGCGTTCACGACCGAGACACCCACGCCGTGCAGGCCACCGGAGACCTGGTAGCCGCCGCCCTCCTGGTTGAACTTCCCGCCCGCGTGGAGGGTCGTCAGCACGACCTCGACGGCGGGCTTGCGGGTGCCCTTCACGACGTCCACGGGGATGCCTCGCCCGTTGTCGCTTACGCGGCAGCCGCCATCGGGCAGAAGCTCGACGACGATCTTGTCGCAGTGCCCCGCCATGGCCTCGTCGACGGCGTTGTCCACGACCTCGTAGACCAGGTGGTGGAGGCCCCGTATCCCGGTGGACCCGATGTACATCCCGGGCCGTTTCCGGACAGGGTCGAGCCCCTCCAGAACGGTGATGTCTTGCGCGGTATAGGTGCCCGCCTCCTTGGTCTTGGTGGCGGGTATCGATGACTTCGGCGAGGCTGTCTCCTTGGGTCGCGGCAGCCGCTCAG
>JALZCA010000050.1 GCA_030863285.1 Actinomycetota bacterium
AAGGTGACCTGCTCGTGCGGGAACACCTTCACGACCCGGTCGGTGAAAAACGAGATCCACGTCGAGCTGTGCAACCAGTGTCACCCCTTCTATACGGGCAAGCAAAAGCTCGTCGACACCGGGGGCCGCGTGGAGCGCTTCCAAAAGAAGTACGCCGCCAGCCGGGCGCGCGCCCAGGCCGCGGGAACTCAGGGCGGCGAGGCCGCCGCGGGGGCCGAGTCAGAGTCAGCCGACCAGCAATAGGCTCTTCGCTGTGACGGCAGACAAGAAGCCGCGTCCGTCTATCGGGGGCCAGGCGGTTCTGGAGGGCGTGATGATGCGCGGGCCGGCCTCCTGGTCGGTCGCGTGCCGCAAGCCCGACGAGACGATCGCGGTCGAGGCGCACGAGCTCCCGAGCACTGCTCAGCGGCACCCGTGGTTGAAATGGCCTCTGTTCCGGGGGGTCATGGTGCTCGTCGAATCGCTGTCGATCGGCATCCGCGCGCTCAAGATCTCGGCGAATTACGCGCTCGAGGAAGAAGAGCAGCTGTCCGACAAGCAACTCGGTTGGTCGCTCGGCGTGGCGATGGTGATGTTCTCGGCGATCTTCATCGTGCTGCCGGTGCTGGGCACCCGCTTGATCGAGAACCTCGTCGGTGATCTCTCGGTCGAGCGGCCGCTGCTGTTCAACATCATCGAGGGCTCGATCCGGCTCGGGATGTTCCTTGGGTATCTGCTCCTCATCGGCCAGTTCAAGGACATCCGGCGCGTGTTCCAGTACCACGGCGCGGAGCACAAGACGATCTACGCATACGAGAACGGCGACGAGCTAATTCCGAAGGAGATCGACGACAAGTACCCGACGCTCCATGTGCGCTGCGGGACGAACTTCTTGTTCATCGTGCTGTTCCTTACGATCATCGCCCACTTCCTGATCGACCTCTTCTTGAGCGGACCGCTCATCCCGCGCCTCGCGGTGAGGATCCTCGCGATCCCCGTGTTGGCCGGAATCGGTTACGAGGCAATCAAGCTCGCGTCACGCAACGAGGACTCGCTCGTGTTCCGGATCTCGATGCTGCCCGGACTGGCACTGCAACGCATAACCACCAAGCCGCCGACGCTCGATCAGATCGAGGTCGCGATAGCGGCGATGGAAGCGGTGGCTCCCGACGAGAGCGAGCGCGATGATGCGGCCCCCGACGAGACCGATCGCGGCAGCGACGCGGCCCCCGAGGCTCCGGTGGCTTGACGTGGCGTTGCCGGAGAAGCGACTCGAGGAGATGGAGAGCAGGTTCGACGAGGTCGAGCGTTCGCTCGGCGACCCCGAGCTCGCGTCGCGTCCCGACGACCTCAAACGCCTGGGCAAGGAGCACGCGGAGCTGCGGCCGACGATCGAGACGTGGCGCCGCTACAAGCAGGCGCGAGCGGATCTGGAACAGGCCAAGGAGATGTTGTCGGGCAGCGCGGGCGATGAACGGGCGTATTTGCTCGAGGAGATGCAGACGCAGGAGAAGACCCTCGCGACGCTGGGAGAGCAGCTCAGCGAGGCCCTCACCCCGAAGGATCCCAACGACGATCGCGACGTGATCTTCGAGATCCGCGCGGGGGCCGGCGGCGACGAAGCCGGGCTGTTCGCGGCCGAGCTGTTCCGCATGTACTCGCGTTACGCCGAGACGCACAAGTTGAAGATCGAGATCCTCAACCACAACGAGACCGGCGTGGGCGGCGTCAAGGACGTGACCTTCTCGGTCAAGGGCAAGGGCGCCTACGCGCGCCTGAAGTACGAGGCCGGCGTTCACCGCGTCCAGCGGGTTCCGGTGACCGAGTCGAGCGGACGCATACACACCTCGGCGGCGGCGGTCAACGTGTTGCCCGAGGCCGAAGAGGTCGAGGTCGAGATCAACCCCGCAGACCTGCGCATCGATGTCTATCGCTCGAGCGGGCCCGGGGGCCAGTCGGTCAACACGACGGACTCCGCCGTGCGCATCAAGCACATCCCTACCGGTATCGAGGTGGCGTGCCAAGACGAAAAGTCGCAGTTGCAGAACCGGGTCAAGGCGATGCGGATCCTGCGTGCGCGTCTGCTCCAGATCCAGCAGGAAGAGCAACAGAAAGCGATGGCGGAGGAGCGCAGGTCGCAGGTGCGCACCGCGGACCGCTCGGAACGCATCCGCACCTACAACTTCCACGAGAACCGCGTGACCGATCACCGGATCGGCTATACGGTCCACCGATTGAACGAGATCCTCGAGGGCGACCTCGACGAACTGATCGAGAACCTCGCAAAGAACATGCAGGAGCGTGCCCGCAACGAACCCGCGGCCTAACACGGCGACGCTCGTGGCGCGCATCGCGGCGATGCTGCGCGACGCCGATGTACCGAACGCACAAACCGAAGCGCGGTGGGTGGTCGAAGCCGCGTCGGGACGATCGTCGACGGAGCTCGTTGCCGATCCAGAACTCGACGCCTCGATCGAGACCAAGTCGATCGAGCTGGCGCGCCGGCGAGTTGCCGGCGAGCCGCTTCAATACGTCACCGGCGTGGCGGGGTTCCGACGACTCGACCTCGACGTCGGGCCCGGAGTGTTCGTCCCGCGACCCGAGACGGAGCTCGTCGCGGAGAAGGCGATGGAGCGGCTTCCTCAGGGGGGAACGATCGTCGACGTCGGGACCGGCTCGGGGGCGATCGCACTTGCGGTCGCCGACGAAAGGCCCGATGCACGCGTGCTGGCGACCGAGCGTTTCGCGGACGCGCTCGAGTGGGCGCGCCGCAATCGAGATAAGACGGGTAAGGACGTCGAGATCGTCGAGTCGGATCTTCTCGATGCGCTGCCTTCGGAGGTGCGTGGCCGGATCGACGTCGTGGTGTCGAACCCTCCATACGTCCCGCAGTCGGATCGAGCGAAGCTTCCTGCCGAGATCGTCGAGCGCGAGCCGCACTCGGCCCTGTTCGGGGGGCCGCGCGGCCTCGATGTGATCGAGCGCCTGGCCCGCGACGCGTTCGAGTGGTTGCGCAAGGCAGGGTGGCTCGTGCTCGAGATGGGCGCGGGTCACGCCGAGTCGGTGCGAACATTGCTCCAAACGACGGGGTATGCCGACGTGCGCATCGGCGTCGACTACGCCGATTGGCCCCGGGTCGCCGAGGGCCGCAAGCCCTGACCCATCTCTCGCAGGACATCGCCGGGGCGGGAGCGAAACCTAGCGTGTGAGCCTCGCGCCTTCCTTGCCGCGTTCGTCCGGCCGCCCACGCACATTGACGGCAGCTTTCGTGTTGTCGATCGTCCTCTCCAGCGGAAGCAGCGCGAACGCGTTTGATGCGACGGCATTCCACGCCGTCCCGGCGTCGTCGCACTCGATGCTCTTGACGTGGGACCTCGCGGTCGCCGACGCGGACACGCTCGTGCTCTCGCGCAAGCTCGGCGACCGGTGGCGCGTCATCGACAGCTTCCCGGCCCAGCCCACCGGGAACTATATGGACGAACTCTTGTGGCAGGACACTTCGTATTCCTACCGGCTTCAGGTGCTCACGAACGGAAAGACGATCGCCTCGCGTACGGCAACGAGCCGTACGTTTGTCCAGGAGGGAGCGTTTCCTCGCTTCTACGGTCCCCATAGTTTCTGGAACCAGCCGATTCCACCCGGTGCGGCAAGCGATCCGCGCTCGGACGAGATGATCCGGTACTCGTTCGTGGCGTTTGCCAGAGAGCACGTCGAGCGAAACGGCGAGTACTTCCCGGACGCGAACTTCGGGGCGACCGACGCGTGGGGGGTGCCGATCGCGTACGCCGATCCCGTTCACAGCAAGGTCTACGACATCGCTTGCACGCGCTATGGATGCGACACCGACGTCTCATTCCGCATCCCGCGCTACGCGGCAGTGACGTCTGGCTCGGACCACAGGATCTCCGTCATCGAATCGACCACGGGACGCGAGCTCGACATGTGGGCGGCGAGCTACGACCCGGCACGCGATCGATGGACGGCCGGCAGTCGCTACATCACGACCTCGGGTGCGGCGGGTTCCGGGTCCTTGTGCAGACCGGGGACGCACTGCAACGCTGCGGTCGCGGCGGGGTGGGCCGCGCTGGGGGGCGTCGTTCGTCCCGAGGAGGTAGCGCAAGGACACATCGACCACGCGCTCGCACTGACGACGCCTGCTACGCGGGCCGATTACATCGCATGTCCCGCAACGCACGAAGACGGGAACACGCGCTGGGATCCCGAGCGCGGGATGTATCCGGTGCCGATTGGAGCGCGGGTGCAGCTCGATCCCGACTTCGAGGTCCCTCCTTCGTGGCCGGACTGGAAGCGTGAGATCACCGAAGCGCTTCAGGTCTACGGCGGATACGTGACGGATACCGGAGGCTCGGTCGCGGTCAAGGGCGAGTCGCCGAGCGTTGCGCGTGGGTACCACGCCTGGTCACTGGCCGGCCTGCCCGAGGGGGCGGACCGCGGCCTCGACGATCTGCCGTGGCATCGAATGCGCGTGCTCGACCTGGCCCGCAACCGGGGCGACGGTCTCTGTCGCTAGTCGCAGTCCGGCCGCGCCGAGCGGGCATGATCGCGGCGTGAACGCGCAGATTGAGGACGCCGTAGACGAACTCCGGGCGGGACGGGTGATCGTGATGCCGACCGACACCGTTTACGGGATAGCGGCGAGGCCGGATCGGGCCGAGGCGATCGCTCGCATCTTCGAGCTCAAAGGGCGTCCGGACGACAAGCCGCTGCCCGTCCTAGCCGCATCGCGCGCTGATCTAACGAGAGTCGCTCGCTTCGACGAGCGCGCGGTTGCGGTGGCCGACGCGTTCTGGCCGGGGCCGCTGACTCTCGTCCTGCCGCGCGCCGAGGGCTTCAGCGCCGATCTCGGCGGGAACGACAAGACGACGATCGCGGTGCGAGTGCCCGAGAGCTCGGTCGCGCTGGCGCTGCTCGGGGCCGCGGGCCCACTTGCAGTAACGAGCGCAAATCACTCCGGTCAACCTCCCGCAGCGACCATCGAGGAGGCGCGCGCCTATTTCGAAGACGACGTCGCCGTCTACCTCGACGAGGGTCGCTCGCTCAGCGCGCCTTCGACCGTGGCCTCGCTGGTGGGCGGACTCTCGGTTCTCAGGAGGGGGCCGATCAGCGAGGAAGCGTTGCGTCAGATCGCGACGTCGTAGAGCGCGGAGTACTTGTCGGCGAGGTAATCGAGCAGAGGCTTGGCGGTGAGGGGGCCTCCGGTCACGCGCTCCGCCAGCTCCTTTGCAGAAAAGCGGTACGCCTGCTCGTGGATGTTCTTGCGCAGCCAGGAGAGCAGCTGGGACGTGTCGCCGGTGCGGAAATCGTCGGACATGTCGCCGAGTTCCTCGACCGCCTTGTCGAAGAACGCAGCGGCATAGATGGTCCCGAGGCTGTAGGTCGGAAAGTAACCGAGCGCGCCCATCGACCAGTGCATGTCCTGAAGGACGCCGTCGGCGACGGTCTCGGACTTCACGCCGATGGCTTTCTCCGACGCCTCGTCCCAAGCTCCGGGGAGGTCCGCGACGGCGAGTTCGTCGCGGAACAACGCGAGCTCCAGTTCGAAGCGCATCGCGACGTGAAGGTTGTAGGTCAACTCGTCCGCAGTCACGCGGATCAACGTGCGACGAGGGTGATTGACGCCGCGATGGAAGTCCTCGGGCGTGAGCATGCCGAGCTCGTCGGGGAAATGCTCCTTGAGGTGAGGAAGCAGGAACGCGGTGTAGGCCTCCCCGCGACCGACCTGGTTCTCCCACATGCGCGACTGCGACTCGTGCATTCCCAGAGACGGCGCACGGCCCACCGGCCAGTCCAGCAGGTGGGAAGGAATGCCTTGTTCGTAGAGGGCGTGTCCCGTCTCGTGTATCGCCGCGTAGACCGACGACAGGAGCGCGGCCGCCTCGGTCCTCGTCGTCTGTCGTACGTCTCCGGCCCCGACCGTCATCGTGAACGGGTGCGGCGAGAGGTCGAGGCGCCCCTGCTCCATGTCGAAGCCGAGTTGTCTGACGAGCCAGTCGCAGAACTTCAGCTGCTTGTCGGGGTCGTAGGTCTGGAACAGCCACGCGGGTGGTTCGCCGGCGGCATCCAGGATCTTGTCGATCATTGGCTCGAGGCCACTTCGCAGCTCGTCGAAGAGCTTGACGACGTCGGCGGCGGTCATCTGCGGCTCGTACTCGTCGAGGAGCGCGTCGTAGCGCTCCTTCTCC
>JALZCA010000051.1 GCA_030863285.1 Actinomycetota bacterium
CTTGACCCGTGACGTCAGTAACGTTGGTGTACGACGCGGTGTAGAAGATGAGGGGGCCGATCAGTAGCCACAACAAGATCGTCGGTCCCTCGCTGCGCGCGGCCCCCGCGATCGCAGTGCCCCAGCCCTCGTCTTTGCGGGCCGCTATCTCCCACACAATCGTGAGCACGACCGCGGCCACTATGACCACTGCCCCCGACCACTTCGACGCGAACGCGGCGCCTGCCGCGAGTCCCGCAGCAAGTCGCCAGGGCCGTCCCAGGATCAGCGCCCGAGGAGGCGGGCGCCCGGAGACTCGCTGGGTAAGGAGATGACGCCGGTCGAGGGCCAGGAAGAGAAACGTAGCCACCGCGAACAACGGCACGAAGACGTCGAGCATCGACGTCCGCGACTGGACGAAGTGCAGGGGATCGATCGCGAGTAGTCCCGCGGCGATGGTTGCTCCCAGTGTCGATCGCAAAATGAGGCGAGCGAGAACGAACAGCAGAGCGATCGTGACCGTCCCGGCAATGACGCCGGCGATCCGATAGCCCAGCGAGTCGAAGCCGAAGAGCCTTATCCCGCTTGCGATCAACCACTTTGCGAGTGGCGGATGAACCTCGTTCTGTAGCTCGTCGAGTTTGCAGGTCTCGATCGACTCGTGGACGTACATGCACGCGTCTTTGGCGTAATAGACCTCGTCGAAGACGAACTGCTGCGGATCGGCGACCCGGAACAGACGCAGGAGACCTCCTCCGAGCGTGATCAGACCGAAGAAAATCCAATCTGCCGTCGACCACCCGCGCCGCGTCGCGGCCCTTTCGTCACGCTGCGGAGTCGGCGCGGCGCGTCCAGTGGGTGACGTCCGCGCTCCCGTGCGATCGGCGTCACCCTCCACAAGAGCGTTTTCTTCCGTTCTCCGGGCCACGAACGAGCAGCATAGTTAGTCTCTCCCCCATGCGAACGATCCTGGCGGGCCTTCGGGCACTGCGGCGGACGCCCCTGGCCGCCGTTCCATTGGCGCTCGAAGGTCTAATTGGAGGTCTGTTGGTCCTTATCGGGACGATCCCGGCCTCCGCGGGCGGAGTCCCGTCGACCGCGGTATTCCCGCTCGACATCTTCTTCGACATCAAGCAGTCGATTGCCTTTGCACGCGATTGGAGTTACGTGATCGCCGCCCTCGGACTGGCCATAGTCGTGCGCGGCGCGGTGCTCGCCGCGACTCTGTGGCTCAGCGAAGGAAGACCCGGGTCCTTCGCTCTCGCATGGGCGCGCGGCTGTCGCATCGCGTTGTTCGCCACCATTGCACTCATCCCATCGGCCGCGCTTTTCTTCACCGCTACGGCAACGCGCTACGCGCCCTTCGTGTACTTCGGGGCGCTCCTCGGCCTCATCCCGTCGATACTCATCGCCCGGCGCGCGGTGAAGCTCGACGTGGGCAACGGCGAGCCTCAGGGTGGCGGAGTCCCAGAGGCCCCCAACTTCATCACCTACACCTACATCGTCATCGCGTTCGGCGCGGCGATGTCGACGCTGCCGACGCTGCTGAATCTCGATCCCGGGACGGAGTGGCCGGCTGCGTTGATCCTCGTGTTCCTGGGACCCGTGCACGCTCTGTTCCTCGTGGGATGGCGCGAGCACGCGCGCAACGGCACCTACCCCGGCGGGGGGATGATCGTGACCATCGCGTCGGTGCTCCTGCTGGCTGCCTTGTTCGCTCTCACCGCGTACGACCGCTACATACGCGATCCCGCTCCGGTCCGCGAGGCGCCCGCGCCCGGCATGCTGATCGTCTTGGGTGGGGCGGACTCGACCTCTCGCTCGGGCGCGCTCGCAGACCTGAACCCGCGCACGTTGGGATTTGCGCGTGGAAAGGCGCGCCAGCTCTCCTACCGCGGCGCCGGCAACTCCTACTCGGTCGAGGACACGCGCCAGGATCTGTTGGAGTCCGCGCGCATCATCTCTAAGCAGGTCGCCACCGCCACGCGCCCACGTTCGCTGATCGGGCACTCGCAGGCCGGGTTGATCGTCGATCGCATGATCGCCAGGGGGATGCCTCTTCCAGAGCGGGCGGTCTTGCTGGCCACGCCTCCCGCCGCTCCGCCCGATGTCGATATCCCCCCGCCGGATAGGCCGGGCCAGGGCAAGCCTGGGGGAGACCTCGCGCGCCTGCTCGCAAACGGGCTCGACAAGATCGGCGTGCGTCCCTTCGACGTCGACGCGCCGGCCTCCCCGACCAACCTGCGCAAGATCGCACCGGGCAACTCGCCGATCCCGCGCCTCGAGGTCTGGGCGCTCGCGGACTCGGTGTGGCTTGACGGGGACTGGCGCCGGCCCGGCGAGGTGAACATCGTGGCTCTGACCGATCACGTCGGGGTGACCGACAACGCGTATGCGCTCGACGCGGCGCGCGACTTCTATGCCGGCAAGAAGGTCCCCGACGACGAGTCCTCCTGGAAAGGAGTCGCGGTAGGCGTGCTGAAGTACGCCTTCGCTCCCTGGAGACCGGATTGAGTGCGGGCGGCGGCCGGCTGATCCTGTGCGGCACGCCGATCGGCAACCTCGACGACGCGACCTTTCGCCTGGTGGCGACGCTCGAGAAGGTCGACGTCATCGCGTGCGAGGACGCGCAGCGCACCCGCAAGCTGCTGACTCACTTCGGGATCGCGGCCCGCGACATGGTCGTGTTGAACGAGGGCAACGAGCGCAGGGTCGCGCCCCAGGTCGTCCGGCGGATCGCGGAGGGTGCCACCGTCGCGCTGGTTTCGGATGCCGGCATGCCCGGGCTGTCCGATCCCGGCTACTACCTCGTGCGGACGTGTGTCGAGCGAAACTTAAGCGTCGAGGTCGTTCCCGGCCCGACCGCTGCGGTCACCGCGCTCGTCGTCTCGGGGCTGCCGACCGATCGCTTCGTCTTCGAGGGGTTTTTGCCGCGCAAGGCGGGGGAGCGGGAGCGCCGGGTGCGCGAGCTGGCCGTCGAGGAGCGAACGCTCGTCTTGTTCTGCTCTCCGCACCGACTCGAGGCCGACGTCCAGGCGCTGCTGGAGGGGTTGGGCGATCGTCGCGCCGCCCTTGTCCGCGAGCTGACCAAACTGCACGAGGAGATCCGGCGCGGGAGGTTGTCGGAGTTGGCGGCGGGACTCGCTTCCGAGCCGGCCCGAGGAGAGGTCGTGCTGGTGGTCGCCGGGGCGGGACGGGAAGATCAGCCGGTGCCGGGGGCCGAGGAGCTGGCCCGCCGGGCGCGCGAGCTGATGGCCGAGGGCGTGGGACGCAAGGAGGCGATGGTCAGGGTTGCCCGCGAGACGGGAGCGTCGCGCCGGGACGTCTTCGATGCCCTCGTGGAGCAGCCGCAAGAAGGGCCTTAGGCCCCGTGGCGAAGGTTGGAACCGAGCAGGACTAGCCCTCTTCGGGCAGACGGACCTCGCCGCTCGCGAGCTGGGCGAGCTCCGAGGCGCAGTTGGCGCAGACGCGCCGGTCTCGGTAGGTGAACTCGGGGTTTTCCGCCGAGCAGAGCAAGCAGAGGTCCTGACGTTTCTGGAGGATCACCCGATCCTCCTCGACGCTGATCTCGAGTTCGTCGCCCTCGCGGATGCCGAAGACCTTGCGCAGCTCGGACGGCAGGACGATCCGTCCCAGCTCGTCGATTTTTCGCACTACACCGGTAGACTTCATTCGGCCCCCAGATAATTGGCAGTTATTGACAATGTACGCTCGTGCGGCGCCTAAGTCAAACCCCCGAACGAGGCCCAGTCGGACCCGGATAGGTCACGATGGTCCGCCAACCGACATCCCCGGGCCAGAAAGTGCGGCCTGACTGTATCAAGGTCAGGGGCCGCAGACCCGGAAACCGGCGAGAAAAGAGGTCCATGGGGCACGACACCTTCTATCTGACGACCCCCATCTACTACATAAACGACATCCCGCACCTGGGACATGCCTACACGACCGTCTCGGCCGACTTCGTCGCCCGCTGGCGGCGGATGGAGGGCCGCCGGGTCCACTTCCTCACCGGAACCGACGAGCACGGGGAGAAGGTCGCCCGGGCCGCCGAGGGCCGTGGGCTCGATCCGAAGACCTGGGCGGACGAGGTCGTGCCCCGCTGGCGTGAGGTCTGGCAGGTCCTCGACATCAGCAACGACGACTTCATCCGAACGACCGAGGAGCGCCACGAGCGCCCCGTCCAGTCGTTCGTCCAAGCGCTCTACGACAAGGGCGACGTCTATCTGGGCAGCTACGAGGGCCTCTACTGCGTCGGGTGCGAGTCGTTCAAGCAGCCCGACGAGCTCGTGGACGGCAAGTGCCCCCTGCACGGCACCGAACCCGAGGTGGTCAAGGAAGACAACTACTTCTTCCGGCTCTCGAACTACGCCGATCGTCTTGTCGAGCTCTACGAGAACGACGAGCGCTTCGTGATGCCCGAGACCCGTCGCAACGAGGTGCTCGGCAAGGTCAAGCAGGGGCTCGAGGACCTGTCGATCTCGCGGGTGAGCTTCGAGTGGGGCATCCCGATCCCGTGGGACACCAAGCACGTCATCTACGTGTGGATCGACGCGCTGCAGAACTACATCACTGCTGCGGGCTACGGCTCCGACGGCGACCGTTTCGAGGAGCTGTGGCCGGCAGACGTCCACTTCATCGGCAAGGACATCCTGTGGTTCCACTCGGTGATCTGGCCCGCGATGCTGATGGCACTCGACTTGCCCTTACCGAAGACCGTGTTCGCTCATGGGTTCTTGCAAGTAGGGGGCGAGAAGATGTCGAAGTCGAAGCTCACCGGGATATCGCCGCACGATCTCGTCGCGACGATCGGTTCCGACGGCTACCGCTACTACTTCTTGCGCGAGATCTCGTTCGGCCTCGACGGCAACTTCTCGTGGGAGAGCGTCGTCGAGCGCTACAACTTCGATCTCGCCAACGACTTCGGCAACCTCGCATCGCGCGCGACGTCGATGATCACCCGTTACCTCGACGGCAAGGTCCCCGACGCACCGGCCGAGGATGAGTTGACCGACGCAGAACGAGGACTCATCGAGGTGCAACGGAACGCCTTTGCCGAGATGACGAGTGCAGTCGACGCCATCGCGCCACACGAGGCGCTCAAGGCGGCCTGGAAGTTCGTCAAGGCGGGCAACGCTTACGTGGACGAGGTCACCCCATGGGCGCTTGCCAAGGACGACGCGCAGCGGCGGCGACTCGAGGTCGTCCTGTATCACCTCGCCGACGCGCTCAGGCTGATGGCGATGATGGTGTTCCCCGCGGTGCCGCGAGCGGCGCAAGAGCTGTGGCGCAGGCTCGGACACGAGGACGACTTGTCGGCGCGCGCCTTCTCGTCGGACGGGGGATGGGGACGGCTTCCGCCCGGCGCAACCGTTGCTTCCGGTCCGCCTCTGTTTCCTCGCATCGACGACTCCAAGTAGCGCGTCTCGGCGATGTGGTTCGACTCGCACTGTCACCTCCACCTCTGTGCCGAGCGCGAGCCCGTCGA
>JALZCA010000120.1 GCA_030863285.1 Actinomycetota bacterium
ACCTGGGCGGACGTCGACGTACGTCAGGTGGGCAATACGATGACGGCGTGGGCGAACGGGAAACTGCTCACGAAGTTCACCGACAAAGAGCGCCCCTACACCTCCGGCAACGTCGGTGTCTACAACGAGGACGCTAAGACCTACTTCGACAACGTCGAGGTCGCCGGCCTCTGATCCCTCGGCCCCCTTCTCGGCCGCCGAGCTCGATGCCACCCCAGCCGCTCGGATGCGATCCGCGCGCGTGCACGAAGCAGCGCTACGGGCGTAAGAACGCCTCGCGAGCTCGCTCGACTTCGCCGCGGAACGAGCAGCCGCTTAGGTGGTCGTTGACGAATCCCATCGCTTGCATGAACGCGTACGCAGTCGTCGGTCCTACGAACGCCCAACCACGCCCCCGTAGGTCCTTGCTCAAAGCGACCGACTCGGGCGACGTGGACGCCTCCATCAACGTCTCGTAGTCGAGCCGGTCGGGCCGGGTCGAGGGCTCCGGTTCGAACGACCACACGTAGGCCGAGAGACTGCCCTTCTCGTCGACGAGGTCGAGGTAGCGGCGCGCGTTGTTGATCGTCGCTTCGATCTTCGCTCGGTTCCGCACGATGCCGGCGTCGCTCATCAGTCGATCCACCGACAGTCGGTTGAAACGCGCCACGGCCGCGGGATCGAAGCCGCGAAAGGCGCGTCTAAAGTTCTCTCGCTTGCGCAGGATCGTCAGCCAGCTGAGGCCCGACTGGAAGCCCTCGAGCGAGAGCTTCTCGAACAGTCGCCGGTCGTCCGCGACCGGCCTCCCCCACTCCTCGTCGTGGTACGCGCGATAGAGGGAATCGTCGCCGCACCACCAGCAACGCGCGACGCCGTCGGACGCGACCTCGATTCCCTGCGTCACGAGGGCGCTAGTTCTGCGGTGGCGCGATGCCCATTAGTTGCTGGCGGCGGCCGGCCCCCTTGACGACCACCGGCTTACCGTTGTCATCGGCGGCCCCGCCTTCCGCCCGGATTTCCTCGGCCATGCGCGCGGCTTCTTCGAGCAGCGCTTCGACGAGCTTGTCGTGTGGGACCCAGCCGATCTGCTTGCCCTTCGAGAACAACAACCCGCGTCCGGGCCCCGCCGCGATGCCGATGTCCGCGTCGCGCGCCTCGCCGGGACCGTTGACCTCGCAGCCCATCACCGCGATCTGCATGGGAGGCAGATCCATCTTCTCGATCGCCTTCTCAACCTCGTCCGCAAGCGCGAAGACGTCGAGCTCCGCCCGCCCACAAGAGGGGCACGCGACGAGGTCGTAGGAGTCCTGGCGCAGGCCGAGCGCATTGAGGATCTGCTTGCCGACCTTGACTTCCTCCACCGGGTTCGCGGTCAGGGACACCCGGATCGTGTCCCCGATCCCTTCTGCCAGCAGCGTGCCGATGCCGATAGCGGACTTCACAATCCCCTGCTTGGGAGGACCGGCTTCGGTTACGCCGAGGTGAAGCGGGACATCGGTCTTCTCGGCGAGCATGCGATACGCCGCGATCATCTCGGCGACGTTCTGGTGTTTGACCGAAACCTTGATGTCTTTGAAGCCGTGCTGCTCGAGCAATCCAATTTCGTAGAGCGCGCTTTCAACGAGTGCTTCCGCGGTCGGACGCCCGTACTTGGCGACGAGTTTCTTGTCGAGTGAGCCGGCGTTGACCCCGATGCGAATGGGGATGTTGCGGTCCTTCGCACCTTGAGCGACGTCCTTGATGTGTTGCGGGTTGCGCATGTTGCCGGGGTTGATGCGCAGTCCGTGAACGCCGGCCTCCAGCGCCATCATCGCCAACCGAACCGAGAAGTGGATGTCCGCAATGATCGGCACCCCGCCCTCCTGCACGATCATCGGAAGCGCTTTCGCGTCGCCCTCGCGAGGAACCGCGACGCGGACGATGTCGGCGCCCTGGGTCGCCAGTTCGTGGACCTGGATCAGCGTTGCCTGCACGTCGTCGGTCTTGGTCACCGTCATCGACTGGATCGAGATCGGCGCACCGCCCCCGACCGGGACCCGTCCGACGTAGATACGACGACTCCGGCGTCGCTCCATCATCAGAACGGGACCTCTACGGGCCGTGCGATGTCGAGATAGAGCACCGCGAAGAACAACAACACGAAGAAGGAGATGACGGCCGCGGCTACTGGGATCAGCTTGCGGATGTCCACGGTCCTCCCGGTGACCGCTTCGTACGCGACGACGGCAAGATGCCCGCCGTCGAGCGGCGGGAGCGGCAGGAGATTGAGTATGCCGACGAAGATCGTGAAGAACACGATGAGCATGATTAGGTCGAGGTAGCGACCGCTCTCGACGCTCTGTCCCGCGAGCCTGCCGGCCCCTACGACGCCGATCGGATCCTCGGCGGTGCGTTCACCGCCCCGCAGCGCGTCGAACAGTTCACCATTGAAGATCGGCGTGAAGATGCGTGGGATGCCTTTGGTGATGGAGTCACGGCTGATCTGCCACACGAGGCTTCCCGACTGACCCACAGCCCCGGGCAACGAATAGGTCTCGTATTCGGCGTCCGGCAACAGCCCGAGGAAGCCGTTGACCTCCTCACCCGCACGCGGCTCGCGCAGCTCTTTCCCCGGGCGCGGCTGGACGACGACCTCGCCCTGTGAATTGAAGATGGCCTCTCCTACTTGCGCATCGAGCTCGACGGTCTCGCCGCCCCGATCGACGACGAACGTGACCTCCTCGTTGGCGTGATCCTGGATGAAGCGCCGGACATCACCCCAGGTATCCGTCTCGACTCCGTCTACCGCCAGGATCGTGTCGCCCGCGCGCAGGTCCGCCTGGGCGGCAGGGGTCTCTGCCTGGACGGCGGCGATCTTGTTCGACAACCCACCCGTTGGGAAACCGATCGTCATGGCGGTCACGAGCAAGACGATGAAGGCGACGAGGAAGTGCGTCGCGGAACCCGCCACGAGAACGAGCGCGCGCTGCCAGCGCGGCTTGTTGCCGTAAGCGCGCGGCTGGTCCTCCGGCGGCACGGTCTCGTAGGGGTTCATCCCCACGATCTTCACGAAGCCGCCCGCGGGGATCGCCTTGATGCCGTACTCGGTCTCGCCTCGCTTGAAGGACCACAGAGTCGGCCCGAACCCGACGAAGAACTGCGGCGCCTTGAAGTTGAAGAGCTTCGCCATGAGGAGGTGACCCGCCTCGTGGATCATCACGACGAGCAGGATCGCGACTATGAAGATGAAGATCCCGAAGGCGCTGCTCATGTGGTCCTGCCCAACACTCTGTCGGTGGTGTGTCCAGACGACTTCTCGATGACGCCGCGCGCGTAATCCCTTGCCCAAGCGTCAACCTCGAAAACGGTCTCGAGATTCCCCGCGGGAACCGGCTCGTGCGCCTCCAGGGTCGACTCCACCACCTTCGTGATTTCGACGAACCCGATGCGCTCGTCAAGGAAAGCGAAGACTGCCTCCTCGTTCGCCGCATTGAGCACGGCGGTTGCCGTTCCTCCTATCCGCCCTGCCTCGTAGGCCATGCCGACGGCGGGAAAACGCTTGTGGTCGAGCGGCTCGAACTCGAGACTGCCTAGTTCTGCGAGATCGGGGGGCCGGATGCGGGTCGAGACTTCGGGCGCGTCCAGCAACGCGGCCTGAATCGGCAGGCGCATGTCGGCGCGCGCCGCCTGCATCAGCATCGAGCCGTCCTTGAGCACGACCATGCCGTGAACCACGCTCTGCGGATGGACTACGACGTCGATGCGGTCGTAGTCGAGGCCGAACAAGAAGTGCGCCTCGATCACCTCGAGTCCTTTATTCATCAGAGTGGCCGAATCGATGGTGATCTTCGAACCCATCGACCAGGTCGGATGCGCGAGCGCCTCTTCCTTCGTCGCACCCGAAAGGTCTGCTCGGTCGCGGAACGGCCCCCCCGACGCGGTCAAGCAGATGCGATCGACAGACTCGGTCCCCGCGCCCGACAGGCACTGCGCGATCGCGGCGTGCTCCGAATCGACCGGAACCATCAACCCGCCGCCCCTCATCCCGGCGGCAAGGCACGCGTCCCCGGCGGCAACCAAGCTCTCCTTGTTGGCGAGAGCGAGCACCTTGCCGGCTTCGAGCGCGGCTATCGACGCTCGCAACCCTGCGGCACCGACAATCGCGTTCAGGACGATGTCTGCGTCGTCGAGAGCAGCCATCTCCGCAGCGGCCTCTGCCCCGAGACCCGTTCGTTCGACGCCGAGCTCGCCTGCCTGCGCCGCGAGGGCCTCCGCGTTGCTGCCCGCGACGAGACCAACGACGCGCAATGCGTCGGGATGTCGACGGACTACGTCTAGAGCTTGACGGCCGATCGACCCGGTGGAACCGAGGATCACAAGCCGCCGCGGCGCGTCGATGGTCACAAAACGATTGTCACACGGTCGACGATGCAAACGGACGCAACGAACGTCAATACACGGCGAAGAGCAGGTAGAGATACACCGCGGGGGCGGCAAAGATGATCGCGTCGAGACGGTCGAGAAAGCCGCCGTGGCCGGGCAGGATCCGACCCGAGTCCTTGATGCCGATCTCGCGCTTGACGAGGGACTCGACCAGGTCGCCCACCGGCGAGATGAACCCGCTGATCGCGCCTATCGCAACACCGTCGAGCAGCGTCAACTCGTCGAGGACGTTGCCCACGAGAAGTCCGAAGGCTAGTGATCCCAGCACGCCGCCGACGAATCCCTCCCACGACTTACCCGGCGAGATAGACGGCGCGATCTTGTGCCGGCCGAAAGCGGTGCCGACGAAGTACGCGCCGATGTCGCCCGCCGCGACGGTAAGGACGAACGCGATCAAGAGGTTGAGTCCACCGGGATCGAGCACGAGGATCGATATGGCGCCCGCTCCCCCGCCCCCGATCCACGCGACACCGAGAAGGATCCACGCGACGTCGCTCATAGCGAACGGGCCCCGCACGGGACGCAACGCCCACAGAAAGCCGCCGATGAGCACGCCCGCGAGAACGACACCGAACAGCGCCGGGCGCTCTAGGTAGGCGACGACGAACATACCGATGCCGCCGGCCAGTCCCAGCAACACGCTCGGCTTGTGGCCCCTTCGCTTCAGCGCGTCGAGCAGCTCGAACAACGCGATCCCGACCACGGTCGACGCCAGCACAAAGAAGGCCCGCACCCCGATCACGTACGCAAGTGCCATGAGCCCGACGAGCACCAGGGCTGTGATGACGGCTTGTTTTAGCGACCTGCCCTGGGGCGCCGCCTCGGGAGAACCCGGCGACGCCGTCTCGTCTTCGTGCCCCGGCGCGCGCTCGCCCATTGCCGGGATCAGACCTCCGAGAGTTCCTGCTCTTTGCGCTTCAGGTTGTCGTCGATCTGGGCGACGTATTTGTCGGTCAGCTTTTGGAGCTGTCCCTCGGCGGCCCGCTCCTCGTCTTCCGACAAGGCGCCCTCCTTCTTCAGCTTCTGGAGGTCGTCTTTCGAATGACGGCGGACGGCGCGGATCGCAACGCGCCCCTCCTCCG
>JALZCA010000138.1 GCA_030863285.1 Actinomycetota bacterium
TCTCGGAAGACCGCTGGGAGAACCTCGCGAGTCGCCCCGTGCTGAAGAGGTATTCGGCCTACACGGCCAACTATGCCGCAGAGCGCGAGGGGCGCTTTCTCGATCTGATGGCCCAAGAGGCGCCGAACGATCTCCGCGACCAGGTTCTGAACTGCGGCGAGAGAGTTCGAGACCAGACGGCCGAGCCGGTGCTTGCCGCCTACGGGGCCCTCGCCGAGGTCGACGACCAGCGCGGGTTGTTGCTCAGCTTCGCGTTCTCCGATTCGCCGGCCGGGCACCTCACCGACTACATGGTGTGGGCTTGGCCGCTCGGCACTTGCTCGACGCGCCTCGAGTACACGACCGGCGAGCTCGACGAATAGATCCCTGCCCACCGCCCCTCATCTAGGCCGTGGAACAAGTGGGTCTGGGGTGTTGTTTGCATAATGTGACGACATGACCCAAGACACGCGCAAGGTAGCGATCATCGGCTCCGGACCGGCCGGCCTGACGGCCGCCGTGTATGCCGCGCGCGGCAACCTTCAGCCCGTCGTCATCGAGGGGATCGAGGCGGGCGGCCAGCTCATGCTGACGACCGAAGTCGAGAACTACCCCGGCTTCGTCGACGGGATCATGGGTCCCGAGCTGATGGAGACCATGCGCAAGCAGGCGGCTCGCTTCGGAACCGAGTACATCACGGACAACGTCACCGCCGTCGACCTGTCACAGCGGCCATTCCACATCTCGATCGGCCCCCAGGAGATGAAAGCCCACAGCATCATCATCTCGACCGGAGCAAAGGCAAAGATGCTCGAGGTCCCCGGCGAGCGCGAGCTGTTGGGCCACGGGGTCTCCACCTGCGCCACTTGTGACGGTTTCTTCTTCCGCAACAAGAAGCTGCTGATCGTCGGAGGCGGTGACTCTGCCATGGAAGAGGCTACGTTTCTGACGAAGTTCGCCGACAAGGTGACGGTCGTTCACAGACGAGACACGCTTCGCGCCTCGAAGATCTTGCAGACACGCGCTTTCGAGAACCCCAAGATCGACTTCATCTGGAACGCGGTGATCGAAGAGATCCTCGGCGACACGACCGTCGCGGGCGCGCGGATAAAGGATCTCAAGACGGGCGAGGAGAAGAAGATCGAGGCGGACGGTGTCTTCGTCGCTATCGGGCACGAACCGAACAGCTCACTCTTCGAAGGGCAACTCGAAACCGCGGGCGGCTACATAGTGACCACCGGCGAAACGACACAGACGTCGGCGCCCGGAGTGTTTGCCGCGGGAGACGTCGTCGACTTCCGCTATCGCCAAGCGATCACCGCAGCCGGCATGGGGTGCATGGCCGCCATCGACGCCGAGCGCTACCTCGAGGAGCAACGGCTGGCGGGTTGACCCCCGGGGCGGCAACGGTCGTAGTCTCCCCACCATGACCACGTTTCGCGCCCGTGTTGTGCTGCTCGCGTGCGCGGTGGCGGGCTCTCTGGCCCCGTCCGGCCCGACGCTCGCGCGGGCCTACGAAAAGCCCGTGTTCGTCGACGGGAGGGTCTTTCCCGTCGCTCGGACGAGCTGGTACTCGGTCATCAACTTCACGAACGATTGGCACGCGCCGCGCATGCGCTTCATCGACGGCGAGTGGCTTCAGGTAGGCGTGCACGAAGGCACCGACATCTTCGCCGAGCCGGGGACGCCGGTGCGATCGATCTCGGGCGGCGTGGTCGAGAACCTAGGTTGGACCTTCTACTCGGGATGGCGCGTGGGCGTGCGCGGAGACGACGGGCGCTACTGGTTCTATGCTCACCTGCTGCGTTTTGCCCCCGGCATCGTCGAGGGGGCGCGTGTGGAACCCGGTGACCGACTCGGGACGGTAGGCAACACCGGCTACGGCAGCCGGCCGGGCCACCGCGACGAGTTCACCTGGCATCTCCACTTCGGTCTACAGGAGGCAGACGGCACGTGGGTCAACCCCTATCCGATGTTGCGCGAGCTCTACCGCGCGGCAACCAGGGAGCGCTCGTGAGAGGGCTGATCCGAGAGGGCGATCGTTCCGACGAGGTCGCCGACGTCCAGGCACGCCTGCGTGCGCTGGGTCTGGAGGTGGACGACGACTCCGGCGTCTTCGGTGCGGGGACGAAACAGTCGGTGCGGATGTTCCAACAGCAACGCGGCCTCCTGGCCGACGGGATCGTCGGGCCCGATACGTGGAACGCGCTGGTCGAGGCCGGCTGGCACTTCGGCGACCGGGTTCTGTACTTCAAGAACCCGCCGATGCGCGGGGACGACGTGTTGTCGCTCCAGGCGCGCATGAACGCGCTCGGATTCGATGCCGGGCGCGAGGACGGGATCTTCGGCCGCAACACCGACGCGGCCGTGCGCGCCTTCCAGCACGAATACGCGATCGCCGAAGACGGCATCTTCGGCCCCCAGTCGTTCGCCGCATTGCGCGGCCTGCGGGCGGATCGGCCCCACACCGCGGCCGGCTTGCGCGAGGAGCTGCGTCACCTAGAGGGAAAGGAGATGCAGCGCAGCCTCGTCGTCATCGATCCAGGCCACGGCGGCGAAGATCCCGGCGATCTCGCTCCGGACGGGCTCTCGGAGGCGGACCTGTGC
>JALZCA010000149.1 GCA_030863285.1 Actinomycetota bacterium
GCGCTGCCCGTCGGATAGCCGGAGCCGTAACCCTGCTGGCCCTGCTGGCCCCCATATCCCTGCCCCGCTGCGTAACCGCCCCCGGTCGGAGGCGGCGAGTAGGCGGCCGCCGGCGGTTGCGACGGACCTCCCGGCCCGGCCCCCGTAGGCGCCGGGCTCCACGATTCGACCGACGGAGGCGCGCCGGAGGAGGTCCCGGTCGCGGCCGAGGGACGGATGTCGTCGCGTTGTCCCGCAGGCGGAGGCGTCTGAGACAGCGACGTCCCGCCCGAGGGGCTAGCGGCAACCACCGTGCCGCCTGCCGGGCGATCGTCTTCGAGCTCGAGCTCGGACTGCCCGACGCGCACGAAGTCACCTTCGGACAGGGTGTAGGGCCGCGTGATCCGCTCTCCGTTGACGAACGTCCCGTTCGTCGACCCGAGGTCCTCGATCTCGATGCGGTCGCCGGCCGGTCTTACCTCGGCGTGTCGACGAGAGATCTCCGGGTCTTCGATCGTGATGTCGGCATCCTCCCGGCCGATGACCATCGGCCCGTTTACCTCTATGCGGCGCCCGGCGACCGCTCCTGTCTTGCCGTTCAGTGAGGTGGCGATGACGGTTCCTTTCTCGAGTTCGGTTGCCTGATCGTAGGGGGGCCGCGACCCCGGCACAACCCGTTTGCGGGCAAAGCCGCTCGGGCGAGTGAGACGAGGCACCGCCCGCTCACGAATAACAAGTGACGCTCACCGGTTGCCTAGGATCGTCGGTGAACGCAGAAAAGGAGTCCTCATCGTCTCCACCATCACCAACGACATATTCCTCACCGCCTGCCGCGGGCGACGGCCCGAGCGCGTGCCGGTGTGGTTCATGCGTCAGGCGGGCCGCTGCCTCCCCGAATATCGAGCCCTACGGGAGCGACATTCGATCCTCGAGCTCTGTCGCACGCCGGAGCTCGCCGCCGAGGTCACGCTCCAGCCGATCCGCCGCCTCGGAGTCGACGCCGCGATCCTCTTCAGCGACATCGTTGTCCCC
The DNA here is from genome assembly GCA_030863285.1 of Actinomycetota bacterium. Next base: position 1,012 of record JALZCA010000149.1, read on the forward strand.
CTCGCTCCACTCGGCATCGACCTCGACATCAAAGAGGGGGTGGGACCCATCATCTCGAACCCCGTGCGCGCGGCGGAGGACGTCGAGCGGCTGCGCCCACTTGAAGAGGACGACGTCGGCTTCGTCTCTCAGACCGTCTCCGAGCTCGCACGCGGGCTCGACATCCCGCTCATCGGCTTCGGCGGGGCTCCGTTCACGCTCGCCAGCTACCTGGTCGAGGGGGGGCCGTCCAAAACCCACGCCTTGACGAAGACCTTGATGCGATCCGACGCGCACACCTGGAATCTCTTGATGGAGAAGCTCTCGGACGCACTGATCGTCTACCTACGCGCACAGATCGCGGCGGGCGCTTCGGCGGTCCAACTTTTCGACAGCTGGGTCGGCGCTCTAAGCCCATTCGAGTACGTCGAGCACGTCCTTCCTCACGTCACAAGGATCTTCAAGGAGATCGAGGACACCGGCGTGCCGCGGATCCTCTTCGGAGTCGTGACCGGCGAGCTCCTCGAAGACATGGCGTCGTCCGGTGCCGACGTCATGGGCATCGACTGGCGCGTTCCGCTCGATCGCGCGCGCCGGCGCCTCGGTTCTGCCCTTCCGCTCCAGGGAAACCTCGACCCGACGGTGTGCCTGGCGCCCTGGGAGGTCGTCGAGCGCGAGGCGCGAACCGTTTTGGTCAAGGGGGCCGGGGGGCCCCACGTCTTCAACCTCGGTCATGGTGTGCTTCCCGACACCGATCCAGACACGCTCGCTCGACTCGTCGACCTCGTTCACGGCTGGAGGCCGGATGAGTGAACGCAGCGCCGTTCTGGTGATGGCCTACGGCACGCCGCGCGATCTCGACGACGTCGAGGCCTACTACACCGACATCCGCCACGGGCGCCCGCCGCCGCCCCACTTGTTGCACGAGCTGCAAGAGCGTTATCGAGCGATTGGCGGGCGATCACCGTTGTTGGAGATCACGCGCCTCCAGGTGCGAGGCATCGCACAACGCGTGGGGGTCGAGGGATATGTGGGCCAAAAACACGCGTCGCCTTTTATTCGCGATGCCGTCGCTGCGATGGAAGAGAGCCAAGTCCAACGGGCGGTCGGTATCGTGCTGGCACCGCATTTCTCGTCGATGAGCATCGGCGACTACAAGCGCCGTGCGCTGCGCGCCGCTGAGGAAGTCGGATGGAAAGGTCGCCTCGACTTCGTCGACAGCTGGCATCTCGAGCCGGGATACATCGACTTCCTCGCAAGCGAAGTCGCGCTCGCAGTCAGGTCACTGCCCGAGAACGCGCGCGACGACGCCGTCGTGTTGTTCACCGCGCACAGCCTCCCGGAGAAAATCCTGCAGGGCGGCGACCCGTATCCGCGCCAGCTCGAAGAGACGGCCGAGGCGGTCGCTGGCCAGGCCGGTCTGCAGCGGTGGGAGGTCGCGTGGCAGAGCGCCGGTCGTACCGACG
>JALZCA010000167.1 GCA_030863285.1 Actinomycetota bacterium
CGGTTCAGGAGAACGTCCTGCTCATCAACGGCACCCGGCGCTTCGACTGGGACGCGGACAAGGTCAGGTTCGTCCGTCGCGGCTCGTTCTACGGCGACTTCACGCAGCGGGTCGCGATCGGCAAGGGGCTCGACCTCGAGAAGATCAACGCCCGTTACGACAACGGCGTCCTCGAGCTGGTCATCCCGTACGCCGAGGAGATCCAGCCGAAGAAGATCTCGATCGACGTCGGCAGCGGGCAGCGCGAGCTGTCGAGCTAGCTTGGCCGCAAGCGCAAGCTTGCAACACTCAGCGATCGTCTCGACGATCGCGAGAGCTCGAAGACCGGTCTTAGGGCCGGTCTTCTTCTTTTTGGAGGAACGGCGGGGTCGACACACCTTTGATCCCGGCGACGACCTGGAGCCGGCCGAGGCCACCCGGATCGAGCAGCGTCCTCAACGCGTGGCGGCGCGACAGCATGCGGACGGCGGCAGCACCCTGGCCGCGCTCCAGGCGCTCGCTATGGCGCTGCCTGAGGTCGTCGTCGACCGAGCCCGCGCCGAGCCACTGCAGAACCGCGCGCTGGCGATGGGGTCCGAATGTCTCGAAGCCGGCCCGCTCGAGGGCTTCGACGATCGGTCGCCAATCGACGTGCGCCGTGATGTCACGGGTGCCGGGTTGGTCGATCCGTAGGTCGTCGACCCCACTCGAGGAAAACGTGACGAGCGAGTCTCCTGCCTGCTCCGCGCCGTCACGACCGTAGTCGACGAAAACGGTGCCGCCTTTGTCGATCAGCGCGGCACAGCGGGTGGCCAAGCCCTCGGCCGCTCGCGAGATCTCGATTGTGCCCGCGTCCGAGGGGGCCGCGGCCGCGCGCGCGACGAGATCCTCGTCGCGACAGGGACGCCACTCTTCGACGAGGGCGCCGTCCCTCTCGGCGACGTGGAGCTCGTGGACGACTCCGTCGATGGAACGAAGGGCGTGCACCGGCTGGTTGTCCAGCACTTCGTTCAAGAACACGAAGCCTGCTGGAACGGGTCCGATCTCGTCGACGTCCTCGACCCACGTGGCGCCCTCGCCGATACGCGCCGCCTGGCGCGCCCGCCGGACCGGCGATAGCTCCACCAGCGTCAATACAAGTGCGTCGCCGAAGGCGCCGGTCGCGACGTCGAGAAGTGCTGCGGCAAAGCCGCCCTCTCCCGGACCGACCTCGATGACGTGGAAGTGAGGCGGCCGCCCCGCCGCGTCCCACACCTGCTCGATGGCTCTCGCCCAAAGCGATCCGAAGGCTGGGTCGAGCTCCGGCGAGGTCACGAAGTCGCCGCGCCATCCGGTTCGTTCACCGCCGGCGGAGTAATAACCGTGTTCGGGGTCGTAGAGCGCGATCGCCATGTACTCCGCGAACGGGAGCGGACCCTCGTTCCGGATCCGTCCGAGCAGTCGTGCGTGGAGGGCGTTCACCGCGTGGGCCCGGCGTCTCCCTTGGGGACCGCGCGGGGGACTTTCGTGCGGGCCTTGAGGGCCTCGGCGCGCATCAACTCGTACCATCCGACCTTGTCGGCATAGGTGTGAACCGTCGCGATGGCCGCCTCGGCAACCCGCACGACGTCGGTGTGGCGGGCACGATCTGCGTACAGTCGGATCAGACGATCGTAGGGACCCGACGAGTCGAACCGGTCGGCGACGGCTTTCTCGTATAGCTCGATGGCCTCTTCGACGCGTCCGAGTTGCTCGAGGTTCTGCCCCCGCAAGAAGTGCTTGACGCTGTCGACGTTGCTCATGAACCGGACATTAAGCCTCGTTTAAGCTGGACGGAACCCCACACCGAGTCCTTTCGAGGAGGCAGAGGCATGACCGGCGACTTGAAGTCCACCGCCAAAGCTCTCGTAGCGGAGAACAAGGGCATCCTCGCAGCGGACGAGAGTTTTCCGACGATCGAAAAGCGTTTCAAGAGCATCAATATCGAGTCGACCGAGGAGAACCGCCGGGCCTATCGAGACATGTTGTTCGGGACGCCGGGGCTAGAGGAGTACGTCAGCGGGGTCATCCTCTTCGACGAAACCATCCGCCAGCAGAACTCCGAGGGGATCGACTTCGCACGGGCGCTGTCCGACAGGGGGATCATCCCCGGTATCAAGGTGGACAAGGGCGCCAAGAACCTCGCCCTCTTCCCGGGCGAGAAGATCACCGAGGGCCTCGACGGACTCCGCGACCGGTGCAACGAGTACGTCTCGCTCGGCGCGCGCTTTACGAAATGGCGCGCGGTGATCACGATCGGCGATGGCATCCCCACCGACTTCTGCTTCCACGCGAACGGGCATGCGCTGGCGCGTTACGCGGCGTTGTCGCAGGAGGCGGGGCTCGTCCCGATAGTCGAGCCTGAGGTCCTGATGGACGGCGACCACTCGCTCGAGAGGTGCTACGAGGTAACCGCTCGGACTCTCCAGGCGCTCTTCCAGCAACTCGAGCTGCATCGAGTCGAGCTTTCCGGCACGTTGCTCAAGACGAACATGGTGCTCTCGGGCAAGTCCGCTCAGGAGCGCGCTGGGGTCGAGGAGGTCGCGCGCCAGACCGTCGCGTGCCTCACCGAAACCGTGCCTTCGGAGATCCCGGGGATCGTCTTCTTGTCCGGAGGACAGACCGATCAGCAGGCGACCGCGCACCTCGACGCAATGAACAAGATCGGCTCGCACCCGTGGGAGCTGAGCTTCTCGTACGGGCGCGCTCTGCAGGCTCCCGCGCTCGAGGCGTGGAGGGGCGATCCCGCCAACGTGGAAGCGGGCCGGAAGGCCCTCTACCACCGCGCGAAGTTGAACGGCGCGGCGCGCTCGGGCTCGTACTCACCCGACATGGAGCAGCAAGCCGCGTAGCGGCAACGCTCCTTCCATCACCGCCGGCGCGGCCCCCGGGCGCGGATAGCATCACGCGATGAGCGTTTCGACCGCGGCCGACGGACAACAGGATGGCTTCGCGCTGGCGAAGAGCGCCGGCGCGCAGGCACCCACCATCCTCCTCGTCGACGGCAAGCAGCACGATCTGGCCTTCGTGCCTCCTGCAGGCGCCTCGGTCGAGATCGTCACCGCGACCGACGACCTGGGGCGCGAGGTCCTGCGTCACTCGACCGCACACGTCCTCGCGCAGGCGGTCCTGCGTCTCTATCCCACTGCGAAGTACTCGATCGGTCCGCCCATCGAGGACGGCTTCTATTACGACTTCGACGTCGAGCAGCCCTTCACACCCGAAGACCTCGAACGCATAGAGGCCGAGATGCGCGCGATCGTCAAGGAGAACCAGCGCTTCGAGCGCGAGGAGATAGACCGCGACGAGGGTCTTCGCATCTTCTCGGACCAGCCCTATAAGAAGGAGATCATCGAAGGCGTCGACGCGGGCGATCCGACGCAAGAGGAGGCGGCCGAGGGAAGCGTGATCTCGGTGTACCGCAACACCCGCGACGGGAGCGAGGCGTTCGTCGATCTCTGCCGCGGCCCCCACGTTCCGGGAACGGGACGGATCAAGGCCTTCAAGCTGCTCCGCTCGGCGGGCGCGTACTGGCGCGGCGACGAGAACAACCAGATGCTGCAGCGCATCTACGGGACCGCGTGGGAATCGAAGGACGCCCTCGACGCGTACCTGCATCGTCTCGAGGAGGCTGAGAAACGAGACCACCGCAAATTAGGACGGGACCTCGAGCTGTTCTTCTGGGCCGACGAGGTCGGGCCGGCGCTCCCGCTGTGGCAGCCGAAGGGCGGCCATGTGCGCAAGGAGCTCGAAGATCTCATCCGCCAGATGGTGCTCGACCGCGGGTACGAGCCCGTGTATACGCCGCACATCGGCAAGGGCACGTTGTGGGAGATCAGCGGTCACCTCGGCTACTTTCGCGAGAACATGTTCCCCGCGATGGAGGCCGACGAGGGCGAGTACTTCGTCAAGCCGATGAACTGTCCGTTTCACATCCTGATCTATCGCAGCAAGACGCGCAGCTATCGCGACCTGCCGATTCGATTGGCGGAGCTCGGCAACGTCTACCGCTACGAGCGCAGCGGCGTCCTGCACGGACTGTTGCGCTCTCGGTCGGTGACGCAGGACGACTCGCATCTGTTCGTCACGCCCGAGCAGGTGGTCGACGAACTCCTCGGTTGCGTCGACTTCTTCCGTGACCTCTACGGCTACTTCGGCCTCAAGCCCGACCGCATCGACTTCTCGACCCGCCCGACCAAGGCCGTCGGATCGGACGAGCTGTGGGACCTGGCCGAAAAAGGGATCCAGGACGCGTTGGAGCGCGCGCAGCTCGACTACGTCGTGGCCGAGGGGGAGGGCGCGTTCTACGGGCCGAAGATCGACATCCACGTGCGCGACGCGATCGGCCGGATGTGGCAGATGTGCACGATCCAGGTCGACCTCAACCTGCCGGAACGTTTCGGGCTCGAGTACGTCGATGCCGATGGGACGAGGAAGAGGCCGGTGATGATCCACCGCGCGCTCTACGGCGCGCTGGAGAGATTCATGGGTGTCATCACAGAGCACTTCGCAGGAGCGTTTCCCACATGGCTCGCTCCAGTTCAGGTAGCGATCATCCCGATCGCCGATCGCCACGTCGATTACGCGAACAAGGTCGCGCGCAAGCTGCGCGACGACGACGTGCGCGTCGAGGTCGATGCGTCCGACGACACCATGGGAGCCAAGATCCGTAGGCACCAGTTGCAGAAGGTCCCGTACATGCTCGTCGTCGGCGACGCGGAGGAGGAGGCGGGCACCGTGGCGGTGAGAAGACGTTCCGTCAAGGAGAGGAGCGTCGTAGCGGTCGATGAGTTCGCGTCCGCGATCGCGGCCGAGATCGAGCAGCGCGTCGTCGAACACCCCGCCTAGCGCGTGGAGCGTATGTGGAGCCCGTGGCGCTCTGAGTACATCTCCCGAGCGAGTCAAGACGAAGGTTGTTTCTTCTGCTCGCACCTCGCCAGCGGCGAAGACGAGAAGAACGGCGT
>JALZCA010000202.1 GCA_030863285.1 Actinomycetota bacterium
GCGCTGCACCTTCGTCATCGACGAAGAGGGCAACATCGGACAGGCGCTCTACGGCGTGCGAGCCAAAGGGCACGTCGCGCAACTGAAGGAATCGCTCGGCGTTGGAGTCTGACCGGGTCAGCTGGTCGACCGCCGACGACGCTCCTACGAGAGGTTCTTACGCAACCAGGCGATGTCGTCGGCGATCCCCGGCCACGGCGTCTCGCAGATCACCGCGGGGGCTCCCGCGGCGCGAACCATGTCGATGAGGTAGTCGTCGTCGATGTTGCCGACCTCGAAGTTCGCATGGCGATCCGCGCCGGTTCCGGCAGGGTCGCGTGAATCGTTGGCATGAACAAGGTCGATGCGCCCGGTGGCTTCGAGCACGCGCTCGATCACACCATCGAGCTCCTCTCCGGCCGCATGTGCGTGGCAGGTGTCGAAGCAGAACCCGACGTCGAGGTCCTCGACGTGCTTCCACAACTCGGCCAGCACGTCGATTCTGCGCGCAACGGCGTTCGTGCCGCCCGCGGTGTTCTCGATGAGGATCTGAACCGGGCTGTCGATCTCCTCGAGCGCACGCCTCCATCGATAGAAACCTTTCTCGACCCCGTCTTCCGCGTGACCTCCGTGGACGATCAAGGCAGTCGCTTCGATCTCTTCGGCTCGCTGAAGGGTGTCGTGCATGATCTTGCGCGACGGGATACGGACGCGGTTGTTCGGCGACGCGACGTTGATCAGATAGGGCGCGTGGACGTAGACCGGGAGCGGCGACGCTCTCAGCTCGTCGGCGTAAGGAAGCGGTGGCGGTTTCTTCCACGACTGTGGGGGACCGACGAAAAGCTGGATGCATTCGGCGTCGACCTGCTCGGCCGCGGCAAGGGGATCCTCCTGCGGCACGTGGGCTCCGATGATCATCGGCTCAAGCTACAACTCGGGGGCCGGGGTTGCCCTCCCCGGCCGATTGGCACAAGATGCTCGCTATGACGCTCCTGCGAGACGTCGCAATCAAGCACCTCCTCACGATCGAACCCGGGGATTCTCTGAAAAAGGCCGCCAAGGCGATGACCGACCGCGGCGTCGGCAGCGCCGTTGTCATGCAAGACGGCGACGTCGTCGGGATCGTCACCGAGCGAGATGTGCTCCACGCGGTCGCAAGCGATGTCTCCCTCAGCGATACGAGTGTCGACGAAATAATGACCAGAGACCCCGTCGCCGGAGCCCCGGGGTGGGAGTTGACGCAAGCGGTGACCACGATGACCCAGGGTGGTTTCAGGCATTTACTCGTCAAAGAGATGAACGACCCGATCGGGATCGTCTCTCTGCGCGACCTGATGGACGCGATGGTCGAGATGGTTCAGGACGGTTCCGCGACCTCGGACTGAGCGACCAGCCGCTCGATCGCGGTTCGCTGCATCCTGCGCAGGCGCGCACGAAGGAACAGCGACAGGAGTCGCCCGCTGAGGCCGCGGGGCATATCTGATTCGAGCCGGTGTACGACCCGGCAACCGTCTCCCTCGGGATGCACCTCATAGCGAACGCGCATCGCGACGCCGACGACCACGTCCTCCTCGAAAACGCTTTCGTCCACCTCCAGGGCGCGGCTGCGACCTTGGACGTGGAACCCCAACATCCGCGCATGGCCCGACACGATGTCGCCGACGACGACTCGCTTGGGGCCCTCGGTCGCAACGATCTCCGGTTGCCACGCGGGCCATGAGGTCGCATCGAGGAGGTAGGACATCATCTGCTCGGGTGAACAGCGAGCCGGCATCCCCCTCTCTATGACGAAGACCCGGTCGCGAGCGCGCATCGCACGAGTGTATTGAGCCGCTCCGGAAATGCTCGGCGAGGGCAACGCGTTAACCTTCCACGAACGCCGACGGGGAAGGGAGGCGCAGTGCCGCGGATCTTTTCGATCAAGCCAACACTCACGATGCGAGGCCGCAAGTTCAAGGGCCTGCGAGGTTGGGCCGGCAAACCCACCCATCCGCCCCTTACGGATATCCCCGTCGCCGCCTACATGTTCGCCGCGGCGTTCGACTTGATCTCGTTCCTGACCGATGGGTCCACCTCGCGCAACTTCTTCGTTGCGGCGACCTACGTCTTGATCGGGGGCCTGATCGTCTCGATTCCAACCGCGCTGACGGGTTTCTGGGATTGGCTCAAGTCGACGCCCAAGCACACGCAAGCCTGGCGCACCGCGAACTGGCACATGGCGGTGATGCTCACGGTCACCGCCATCGTCATCGTCGACGTCATCGTCCGGCTCGGCGAGTTCGAGGGGGCCGACCAAACGAGCGGGGTGCTCATGATCCTGTCCCTGCTCGCCGGCGCACTGGTCGCTTTCGGAGCTACCTACGGCGGCGCACTCGTCTACGAGTACGGATTCAACGTCGAGACGTCGGGCGACCACCCGGTGTGGCACGAATCCGAGCAGGACGTGGTTCCCGGGCAGGACAAGACGAGCGGCGAATAGCGCCTGCCGTCGGTGGGAAGGCCGGGTCAGACGGCGAAGCGGATGTTGAGGACGTCGCCCTCTTTGACCTCGTAGTCCTTGCCCTCGACGCGCAGCAGTCCCTGGGACCTGGCCGCGTCCCATGAGCCCGCCTCGACCAAATCCTCGTAAGCCACGACCTCGGCCCTTATGAATCCGCGCTCGAGGTCGGAGTGGATGACGCCCGCGGCTTCCGGCGCCTTGGCCCCGCGTCGCACTTCCCACGCGCGGGTCTCGTCCTCTCCGGTCGTTAGAAAAGTGATGAGGTCGAGCGCTCGGTAGCAACGGGCGATGACCCGGTCGAGACCCGGCTCGTCGATACCGAAGCCTGCGAGGAGCTCGGCCGCTTCGTCGGAGGAGAGACCCGCGACCTCCGCCTCGAGGGAGGCGCTCACCGCCAGCGCTTCCTCCGGCAATCCATCACTCGTCGCTTGCGCACCCTCTTCGGTGTTCACGACCACGATCCAGGGCTTGAGGGTCAGTGGTCCATAGCCTCGGAGGATCTTCTGGGCGGCAGCGTCGAAGTCGCCCTTGCGTAGAGGTCGTTCCTCCTCGAGCAGCGCGTGGGCCTGCTCGAGGACGGCCAACTCGACCTTCCCCTCCTGGGACCCGCGTGCCCTCTTGCGCGCCTTCTCGACACCGCTCTCGATGCTGGCGAGGTCGGCCAGCAGGAGCTCGGCTTGGACGTTCGCGAGCTCGGTCGCCGGTTGCGCGTCGTCACCGAAGCCGCGCACCACGAGGCAAAGGGCATCGGTCTGCCTGTATTCGGCCACTCCTTGGGCCGTGAGCCCCCCCGGCACGTCGACGAAGCGAACCTTCGCGTGCACGGTCTTCTTCGACTTCTCGATCTTCGACAGGACCTCGAGGCGCTCGTCCGGGACGTCGACCACGGCTTGGTTTGCCCGGCCCCCTGCGGAGCCGGAGCGCGTGAGCGCGACGAACAAAGTCGTCTTGCCCGCGTAGGGCATGCCGACGATCCCGACGTCCTTCATCGGAGGAAATGTATGCGCGCCGCGTCTATCGTCCCCACGTGCAAACCGACCTGGGCGGCAAGGGCGTTCTCGTCACGGGGGCCGGCGGAGGCATAGGCGGCGCCGTCGCACGCGCCATGGCAGCCGAGGGCGCGCGGGTCGGCGTCCATTACCGCTCGAGCCGCGAGCGCGCGGAGAAGGTTGCGAGCGACACCGGGGGCGTGGCCCTTCAGGCCGATCTGACCATCGAGGCCGACGTCGATCGTCTCGTCGCCGAGTCGGTCGAGCGGCTCGGTCGCCTGGACGTCCTCGTCGCGAACGCAGGGATGTGGCCCTCACAGGACGAGCCGGTGTGGGACATGAGCCTTTTGCGCTGGCGAGAGACGATTGCGGCAAACCTCGATTCGGTCTTCCTGAGCTGTCGCGCCTTTCTTCGTCACGTACGAGAGACGCGCACGGGCAACATCGTCATCGTCAGTTCGACTGCGGGCATCTTCGGCGAGGCGGGCCACTCCGACTACGCGGCGGCAAAAGGCGCTCTCTCGTCCGGCTTTCTATTGAGCCTCAAGAACGAGATCGTCCGCATCGCCCCCACCGGGCGCGTCAACGTCGTCTGTCCCGGATGGACGCGCACGGACATGGCACGGGAGGCGTTGGACGACCCGACGGTGGAGCCGCGCGTCACGCGGACGATGGCGCTTCGCCAGTTGGGTGAGGCGTCCGACGTCGCGAACGCCGTAGTGGCGCTCGCCTCCGATCACGTCTCCCGCCACGTAACCGGTCAGGTCATCGAGGTCGCGGGTGGGATGGAGGGCCGGGTGGTCCATGACGATGGCTGAGGGCGCTCGTTGCGCGCCCTTTGCAATATGTCAGGCCGGTTTGTTCGCCCCTTGCAACTTGTCAGACACTGACTGACAAACTGGAAGGGTAGGCAACAGGGCATCGCACTGGATGATGCCCGCTCCTAGGGCGCTGGCGACTGGCTCGACCGCCAGCGCGACGCCAAGCCCGGGCCGCCTCCTGGCGCCGCGCTCGCGCTTGGACTAGATGATGCGCGCTCCTAGGGCGCTGGCGACTAGCTCGACTGCCAGCGCTCCGGTCGCGTTTGCGAGGTCGTAGATCGGGTTCACCTCGACCATTTCGAGAGACGTCGCGATGCGAGAGTCCGCGATGAGCTCCATCGCGAGATGAGCCTCGCGGTAGGTGATGCCACCTCGCAGGGGCGTTCCGACTCCGGGAGCGATCTTTGGATCGAGCACGTCGAGGTCGAACGAGACGTGGACGAAACCGTCGCCGGCGACGTGGTCGAGCGCCTCCTTCATCACGTCTCCGACGCCCCGGCGGTCGACGTCGGACATCGTGAGGACCTTGATGTCGAGCTTCTCAATGAGCTCCTTCTCGCCGGCGTCGAGCGCTCTGACGCCTACGAGCGCGGTGCGCGCCGGATCTATCCAGGGGGGCGGGGCGAACCCGTCGACTTCGAATCCGCATTCACCGAGGGCGGCGGCCAGCGGCATCCCGTGGACGTTCCCGCTGGGTGAGTTGTCGGGTCGGTTGATGTCCCCGTGGGCGTCGATCCACAGCACGCCGCCCTCGCCGTGGACGCTGTGGAGGCCGGCAAGCGTTCCCATGGCAATCGAGTGGTCGCCGCCGAGCACCAGCGGGAAACGCCCCTCTCGCAATATCTCTGCGACACGATGGCCGATCTGCGTGCAGGTCGCGAGGATCTCGGGCAAGTAGCGGACGGCTTCGTCGCGTACCGGCGCGATCTCGGGCATCTCCGCCTTGACGTTGCCGAGATCGACCACGTCTCCCCCGAGCTCCTCCATGCGCTCCGCGAGCCCCGAATAGCGAATCGCGCTTGGTCCCATGTCGACGCCGCGGCGGCTGGCGCCCAGGTCGAGGGGCGCTCCCAGGATCGCAATGCGAGACGTCTCTGCGGCGAGGTCGGTCACATCCATGAAACGATCCTTGCATGGAAGACATCAAACGCGTAGCGGTCGTAACGGGAGCCTCGAGCGGCATAGGCGCGGCAACGGCCATCCGATTGGCCGCAGAGGGGTTCCACATCGTCGCAGGCGCGCGCCGCGTAGAGCGCGCAGCGGAAGTCGTCGAGCCGGTCGGGGGCGAAGCGTACGCCCTCGACGTCACCGACCCTCGCTCGGTCGATAGCTTCGCCTCGCAGCTAGATCGGGTCGACGTGCTCGTCAACAACGCGGGCAAAGCTCGGGGAATGGAGGGGCTCGCCGAGCTGTCGGACGAACACGCGCGCGAGATGTTCGAGACGAACGTGCTCGGTGTGATCTCGATGACGCGCGCTTTGCTTCCGGCTCTCGAGATCTCCGGTGGTCACGTCGTCAACGTGGGCTCGACGTCCGGCCTCGAGGTCTACCCGGGCGGCGGGGGCTACACGGCCACGAAGCACGCCCTGCGCGCGCTTACTAAGACGCTGAGACTCGAGCTCGTCGGGAAGCCGATCCGGGTAACCGAGGTGATGCCGGGCCTGGTCGAAACCGAATTCGCCAAAGTCAGGTTCGAGGGAAACGAAGCGCGCGCTGCGAAGGTCTACGAGGGAATCGAGACTCTGAAGCCCGAGGACATAGCGGACTGCATCGCGTGGGCGGTGACGAGGCCCCCACACGTCGACATCGACGAGATCGTCGTGCGGCCGGTCGCGCAAGCCTCGGCCACCGTCATCGCGCGCCGACCAACCGAATAAACGCCCGCTTCAGAGAGCTAAGTGGGGCGGTCCTCCGGCCCCCGGCTCGCGCTCGGCGGCGCGTTCGCAACCGCGTCCGACGTGGGTTCAGCTCCGTCGCCGGACGTAGGTTCCGCTCCGCCGCCGGAGGAGGGGCCCTCTGTTCCGGATCCGCCGTCCTGCCCGGTCTTGGGACTCGCGGCGCCGTCGGGATCGGTTGCCGGGTTGTGAGCCGCGGCCTTGTCGTCCTCCTCCGGAGGCGGCGGGATGATGAACGACAGGATCGTCGTGACCGTGAGCGCCGTCACGATCACCGCGAGCGACAACCAGATCGGAACGGCGATATGACCTTCGCCGTGCTCGACTTTGCAGATCCACGAGGCGTCGCCGCACGGCACCGCCTCGAGCAGCATCTTGACGCCCACGAAGGCGAGCACGAAAGCAAGCCCGTAGTTCAGCAGGTGCAGCTTCTTGAGGCCGCCGGCAAGCAAGAAGTAGAGCGCCCGCAGACCGAGCACGGCGAACACGTTCGACGTGAGGATGATGAACGGATCCTTGGTGATCCCGAAGATGGCCGGAATGGAGTCGAGGGCGAAGACGACGTCAGTCGTCTCGATGAACAGCAAGCAGATGAACAACGGGGTTGCGAGACGCTTGCCGTTTTCCATCGTGAACAACTGGTCGCCGTCGAATTTCGTGGTCGTGCGGAACCTGCGCCGTGCAAACTTCAACACCGGGTTGTCCTCGGGGTGGATGTCCTCGGTAGCACCGCGCGCGACGCGATAAGCCGTGTAGAGCAAGAAAGCTCCGAAGACGTAGATGATCCATTCGAAGTTGCGGATCAGCGCGACGCCGATGGCGATGAACAAGCCGCGGAAGACGATGGCTCCGAGGATCCCGTAGAAGAGGACCTGGTGCTGGTACCGAAGTGGGACGTTGAAGTACCCGAAGATGACGATGAAAACGAACATGTTGTCGACCGAGAGCGAGTACTCGATGAGGTAGCCGACGAAGTACTGGGCGGAACTCTCGCCACCCTTCCAGAACCACACGATCACGCCGAAGGTCAACGCGAGGCCGACCCAGACGGCCACCCACGACGCCGATTGCTTCACCGAAGGCTCTTTGTCGCCACCTTCAGCGTGGAAGAGCTTGAGGTCGACGAGCAGCATTGCGATGACGAACGCAATGAAGCCCGCATACAAGTACCAGGGAACCAACGCGCCTCCAAGCGAATCGCCAACCGGAACGCCGCAGCCGGTCGCTGTCGCGCCGACGCGACCACCAAGGATACTTAGGCGAGCCGTCCGGCGGGCACGCCGCCGCGGCTCTCTCTTCACCCATGGCACAGATCACGACGTCACAAAGCACCGATACGCGCTCCGACCTGGTCGGCATAGGGCTCGCCGCCACCGCGGCGATCGCCTTCGGAACCCTCGCGATCTCGGCCAAGTACGCCTACGACGCAGGCGCGGGCCCTCTCCCACTCCTCGCGGGGCGCTTCGTCATCGCGACGACGTTGCTCGCCGTAGTGCGCGCCGCCCGCCCACGCAAGAGGGTCACCTCGCGCGGCCAAACGGGGCGCCTGATGCTCCTCGGTGCGTTCGGTTACGCGCTCGAGTCGGCCCTGTTCTTCGCCGCACTCGAGAACGCCCCCGCGGGCGTCGTCGGACTCGTCTTCTACAGCTACCCGCTGTGGACGGCGCTCATTGCCCTGGCAACTCGACTCGAGCCTTTCCGGGCCCGTCTGCTCATCGCTCTGGGCCTCGGCAGCGCAGGGATCGCGCTGGTGTTCTCCGTGCCCGAGACGGGATTCAAGGGACCGGCCCTCGCGCTCGGCGCCGCGGTCGCGGTCGCGATCTATCTCGTCGCCATGCAGGTGTGGGCACAAGGAGTCGACGCGACCTCGTCGGCGTTGTGGACCTCGGCGGGAGCAGCATGCGCGCTCGTGGTCGCCGCGCTGGTGTCGAGACAATCCCTGCCCTCGGGCGCCTTCGGACCCACGCTCGCTCTCGGCGTGGCCTCCGCGACCGCATTCGTTCTGCTCTACGCGGCCATCGAACGCCTGGGCTCGTCGCGCGCCGCGATTGCAACCATGCTCGAACCCATAGCCACCGTTGTTCTCGCCGCGCTCCTGCTCGACGAACCCGTTACCGCGCGGATCGCGATCGGGGCACTCCTGGTCGTCGCCGCATTACCCGTGCTGGCGATCCGTCGTCGCGCGCGCGTAGACGCGCCTCCCCTTGCCTAGGTCAAAAGAGCTTGCGGTGATCCCAGGACGTAACCCGAGAG
>JALZCA010000013.1 GCA_030863285.1 Actinomycetota bacterium
GGTCGGGGGCGTCTTATTCGGGACGCTCTTTGGAGCCGTCATGCTGGTGATGCTCGAAGGGCAGTTCGCGTGGCGCGTCCCGCTCGAGCCGCAGTGGATGCTCGTCTCGCTGGCGATAGTTGGCGGGACGCTGCTCGCGGGAGTGGCCGCCCTGTACCCGCGGCGCGTGGCCACGAGGAACCAGATCGTGCAGAGCCTTCGTTATGAGTAGGCGCGCGATGCGAAAGGATGAGTGAGATGAAAAGGCTGTGTGAGTTGCTCGTCGTCTGCGCGCTCGCCGTCGCGGCGGGAGCGTGCGGGGGCGACGCCCAGCCCGTCGACGACGTGGCCGAGGCGACTGCTACGCCGCCGGCGGCAGCGGAACCGCCCGGCGAGGGCCCGGCCGGAGGGGCGGGAGGGGACGGCGACTCCCGGAAAGGCGACTCACACAAGGACGAGGACAAGAAGGTCCGGCCCGACGCGGAGGCGGGCGACCCGACCGACGGAGGCGCGGGCGGCGCCGAGCCCGGTGGGGGCGGCGGCGACACCAGCGGAGGGAGCGGCGGTACTTCGCCGCGCGGCTCGGACGGGGGTTCGCCCGGAGGAGGGACGGCCCCCGGAGGAGGGACGGCGCTGGCTCCCTCCGCAGGTGACTACGTCTACGCGCAGGACGGGTACGAGGAGTTCTGCGCGGCGGCTTGCGATCGGCGTCGGCTCCCGCGCCGGCAGACGATCGACCAGCGGATCGAGCAGCGAAGCGCCGACAGCGCCGTGGTCGTCGCCGAGGCGCGCTCCTCGAACGGAGGGAGGATGCGCTCCACGACGACCTATACGCGCTCCTTCGCCGCGGTCAGCGAGGTCTACGTCCGCTTCTCGTACTCCGGTTACACCTTCGACCAGACGTATCGCCCGCGCCCGCCGGTCCAGACCCTGCGGTTCCCCCTCGAGACCGGCGACCGTTGGAGCGGCAGGTGGCGGGGCAGGGTGTCGGGAAGCTACGCGATGTCGGTCGCAGGGCGCGAGACCGTCTCGGTCGGAGGGCGGACCGTCGAGGCGATCAAGGTCACCGGTCGAACCACCTTCGACGGCGAATTCGAGGGGCGGGCGAATACGACCTCGTGGATCGACCCTCGCACCAGGGCCGTGGTGCGCACCGCGGGCAACCTCGACCTCAAGAGCAACTACGGGAGCTACTCCTCGGTCTTCGCCACGGACCTCGTCGACGGGCCGGGCTATTGAGCGGGCTCGCGTCGCCCGACGCGACCGATTTGCGGGAGTGGGGCTCGCCGGGCTCGACTCGATTCCGGCCCTTCGAGTGGCTCTGGCTCTTCATCGTGCTCGGCGTCCCGGCGATCATCCTCGTGCTGGTGGTCCTGCTCCTGGCGGGCGTGGCCGCAGCCGGCGCCTTCCTGGTGCTCTACGCACTGGTCGTTGCGTGGTGGCTCGCGCGTCCCGGCCGCAAGGCCCTGGCGGCGCAGGCCGACGCGCAACCGGCAGGGGAGGACGAGGCGCCCCGTCTCATGAACCTCGTGCGGGGGATCGCGCGCGACCTGAAACTCCCCCCGCCCAAGGTGTGGCTCGCTTCCGGCCCCCCCAACGCACTGATCTGTCGCGCCGGCGGTCCGGTCCTGCTGGTGCGCCGCGGGCTCTTGGAGGAGTACACGCGCACCGAGCTGGAGGCCGTGGTCGCCCACTGTCTGATCCGCATCGCCACGGGTGAACTGCGACGCGCGTCGTTGTCGGCGGCGCTGGGAGCGGTCGCCGGGCCCGCCGGCGTATCGAACGCCGAGGACGTCGACACGCGGACGGTCGCGCTCACGCGCTATCCGCCCGCACTGGCGTCGGCGATCGAGAAAGCCGCGCCCGCGGACGACGCGGGCCGATCCTTCTGGTTCGTCGCCGCGGGCTCGACGCCCGACGCGCCCGAGCGCGCGCGCCGCTTGCGCGACCTGTAACCCCGGCAAAGCGCGGGTACGACCTCGCGAGAGGGCTCCTGCAGCGGACCTTTTCCGCTCCGATCGGGAATGGCCTCGCGATAGCATGGGTTCTTCGAAAGGGCAGGTCAGCGCGCCGATTCGCCGACTCGACCGGGCGCCGGCCGCGGCCGTCATCGTCGGAGAACGCGGGAGAGAGAAATGGTCGAAAGCACCGGGGAGACCGGCGGCCTCAGGGTCAAGCGCGGCCTCGCAGAGATGCTCAAGGGCGGCGTCATCATGGACGTCACGAGCGCCGAGCAGGCGAAGGTCGCCGAGGAGGCGGGAGCCGTTGCGGTCATGGCGCTCGAGCGCGTTCCGGCAGACATCCGCGCCGAGGGCGGCGTCGTCCGCATGGCCGATCCCGACAAAGTCTCGGAGATCGTCGACGCCGTCTCGATTCCCGTGATGGCGAAGTGCCGTATCGGCCATTTCGTCGAGGCGCAGGTCCTGCAGACGCTCGGCGTCGACTACATCGACGAATCGGAGGTCCTGACGCCTGCCGACGAGGCCAATCACGTCGACAAGTGGGACTTCACCGTTCCTTTCGTATGCGGTGCGACGAACCTGGGCGAGGCGCTGCGGCGCATCGGCGAGGGAGCGGCGATGATCCGCTCGAAGGGCGAGGCCGGCACAGGCAACGTCGTCGAGGCCGTACGCCACATGCGCGCGATCACCTCCTCGATCAAGAGGCTGACGACCATGGATTCGGGCGAGTTGATGTCCGCGGCCAAAGAACATCGGGCACCGTTCGAGCTCGTGCGCGAGGTCGCGGCCACCGGCCGACTGCCGGTCGTGTTGTTCACCGCCGGAGGCATAGCTACTCCCGCCGATGCCGCGCTGATGATGCAGCTCGGGGCCGACGGTGTCTTCGTCGGCTCGGGGATCTTCAAGTCGGGCGATCCCGCGCGTCGCGCCCGCGCGATCGTCGAGGCAACGACGTATCACAACGAGCCCGAGATCATCGCGAAGGTCTCGCGCGATCTCGGCGAGGCAATGGTCGGTTTGAATCTCGACGACGTGCCGGAGTCCGAGCGCCTGGCGAGGCGCGGCTGGTGAAGATAGGCGTACTGGCGCTCCAGGGAGACGTGCGCGAGCACGCGCGCGCTCTGAGCGACGCGGGCGCGACGCCGGTCGAGGTTCGCCACGCAACGCAGCTCGACGACGTCGACGGGCTCGTCATACCCGGAGGGGAATCGACGACGATCGGCAAGCTCATGGATCGCTTCGAGCTGTTGGAGCCGATTCGAGAGCGCGCCGCCGAGGGGCTTCCGCTGTATGGGACGTGCGCCGGACTCATCCTCATGGCGCGCGACGTCGTGGGCGAGGATCCCGCCCCGCACCGCCTCGACCTCATGGACGTCGCGGTACGGCGCAACGCGTACGGACGCCAGGTCGATTCCTTCGAGGCGGACTTGCGACTCGAGGGCTCCGAAGAGCCCTTTCGGGCGGTGTTCATCCGGGCCCCCCTGGTCGAAGAGGTCGGTTTCGACGTCGAGGTCTTCGCCTCATACGACGGACGCCCCGTGCTCATGCGTCAACACAACCTGCTTGGCTCCTCGTTCCATCCCGAGATGACGCCCGACGCGCGCATCCACGAGACCTTCGTCGACATCGTCCGGGAGGCATGACATGTCGGGACACTCGAAGTGGTCGACGATCAAGCGCAAGAAGGGCGCAGCGGACGCGCAGCGTTCGAAGTTGTGGGGCAAGTTGTTGCGCGCGGTCGAGGTCGCGGCGCGCGAAGGCGGGGGCAACATCGACGCCAATCCGACACTCGCCTCGGCCGTGCAGAAGGCCAAGGAGTCCTCGGTACCGAACGACAACATCGACCGCGCGATCAAGCGTGGCACCGGCGAGCTCGAGGGCGAGGCGTACGAGGAGGTGTCCTACGAGGGCTACGGCCCGGGCGGCGTCGCGGTTCTCGTGAAGTGCCTCACGAACAATCGGAACCGCGCCGCGCAAGACGTTCGCAGTGTGTTCAACGGTACGGGAGGAAAGCTCGCGGAGCCCGGCGCGGTCGCGTGGATGTTCGAGCCGCGCGGTGTGGTCGTCGTGGGCGGCGACGTCTCCGAGGACGACGTCTTCTTGATTGCGGCGGACGCCGGAGCCGAAGACGTGCGTGCTTCCGAGGAAACGGTAGAGGTGGTGACCGCGCCCGATTCGTTCCGCGCGGTTCGGGAGGCGCTCGAGGGGGCCGGCCTCAGCGTCGAGTCGAGCGAGCTGACTCAGGTTCCCAAGACGACGATCGAGCTCGACGGCTCCGATGCGAAGAAGGTGCTGAATCTGATCGACGCGCTCGAGGAGCTCGACGACGTCCAGGACGTCTACGCCAACTTCGACATCCCCGACGACGTCCTCGCCTCGGCAGTCTGAGCACGGCCGGTCGCTAGATACGAAAACCCGGTTCGCGGGGGAGGCCTGGGCTACGCTGGCGAACGTGCGTTCGACCCAAGCAGTGCTCCCCATCCCATGAGGGTCCTCGGCATCGACCCGGGCGTCGCCATCACCGGCGTCGCGGTCGTCGAGAAGACCTCGACGCGCCCCGCCGCGCTGCTGGCCGGAGCGATCAAGACGCCGGCGGGCGATCAGGCCGGCCGCCGCCTGGCCTTCCTGCGGGCCCGCCTATTCGAGATCATCGAAGACCACCGGCCCGACGTCGTCGCCGTCGAACGTCTCTTCTTCAACGCCAACGTCCGCACTGCGATGGCCGTGGGGCAGGCGTCGGGGGTCGTCCTCGCGTCCTGCGCCGAGGCGGGCCTCGAGGTCGTCGACTACACGCCGACGCAGGTGAAGCAGAGCGTCGTCGGCGTGGGCAACGCCGACAAGAAGCAGGTCGGCGCCATGGTGGCGGCGGTTCTCGGCCTGGCCCAGGCGCCGAAGCCCGCCGATGCGGCCGACGCGTGCGCTCTTGCGATCTGTCACATCAACCGGGCGGGGCTGCGCAACGCGATCGAGGCGGCGCTGCGATGATCGGTTTCCTCAACGGCACGGTCGCCGGACGTATCCCCGACGGCTGCTTCCTCGACGTGCACGGCGTCGGCTACCGAGTGGCCTGCTCGGCGACGACGCTTCGCGCGCTTCCTGGCGAGGGGGGCGAGGTACGACTCTGGACCTACCTCCACGTGCGCGAGGACGCACTGATGTTGTTCGGCTTTGCGAGCGAGAACGAGCAGCGCATATTCGAGGCGCTGCTGTCGGTCGCCGGCGTGGGACCCAAGGTCGCTCTGGCGGTCTGTTCGGTCCTCGCGCCGGATGCGCTCCGCCGAGCGCTCGTGACCGATGACGTCGACGCGATCGCCGCGGTCCCCGGCATCGGCAAGAAGACCGCACAGCGGATCGTCCTGGAGTTGAAGGAGAAGCTCGCGCTTCCGGACCTCGACGTCGCCGACGTGACGCGCGACGGACTGCGCCAGGCGCGCTCTGCTCTCGAGAACCTCGGCTATTCGCCCGGCGAGGTACGGGCCGCCCTCGCGGAGGTCTCTCCCGATCCGGAGAGCCCGGTCGAGGACGTCGTCAAAGACGCCTTGAGGGTGCTCGCGTGAAGCCCGCCGACGCTACGCCCGGCCTCGGCGAGGACGGCGACGTCCTTGCGGTCGTGGCCGCCGCGCCGGAAGAGGAGACGGAGTCGTCGCTCCGGCCGCGCAGCCTCGAGGAGTTCGTGGGTCAACCCGAGCTCAAGGAACACCTCGGCATCGTCCTCGAGGCCGCGCTCGAACGGCGCGAGCCGGTTGGACACCTTCTCTTGTCCGGCCCCCCGGGACTGGGCAAGACCACGCTCGCGCACGTCATCGCGCGCGAGATGGGCGCGAACATCCGCCAGACGTCGGGTCCCGCTCTCGAGCGCGCCGGCGACCTCGCCGCGATCTTGACGAACCTCGAGGACTCCGACGTCTTGTTCATCGACGAGATCCACCGACTTCCTCGAACGGTCGAGGAGGTCCTGTATCCCGCGATGGAGGACGGCCAGCTCGATCTCGTAATCGGCAAGGGGCCGAGCGCGCACACGATCCGGCTCGACCTCCCGCGCTTCACGCTGACCGGCGCCACGACGAGGGCGGGCCTGATCACCGGCCCCCTCCGCAGCCGCTTCGAGCTGATCGAGAGACTCGACCTCTATCCGGCGAGCGACCTCGAGACGATTGTGCTCCGCTCGGCTCGCATCCTGGGGGTCCGCATCGACGACGCGGGGGCCCGGGCGATAGCGGCGCGCTCGCGCGGCACGCCTCGCATAGCCAACCGGCTCCTGCGCCGGGTGCGGGACTTCGCCCAGGTCCGGGCCGACGGGGAGATCGACGAAGACGTCGCCCGCTCCGCTCTGGAGGTCTTCCGGGTCGACGAGCTCGGTCTCGACAAGGTCGACGCGGCGATCCTCGACGCGATCGTGCGCCGCTTCGGCGGGGGACCGGTCGGCCTCTCGACGCTCGCAGTCGCCGTGGGCGAGGAGACCGACACCATCGAGGACGTCTACGAGCCGTACCTGCTGCAGAGCGGGTTGATCCGGCGCACTCCTCGCGGTCGGGTTGCCACCGAGCGAGCCTTCGCCCACCTTGGGATAGAGCCCCCCACGAAGACTCTGTTCGAGGCCTGACGACCTTCGTTTTTGGGCTCCGGTTGGCGGTAACATCTCAAAGAGCCGCACGTGCGGCTCGTTTCGCGTGGCCCGCCGGATGGACCGCCGAAGCCGCATCTATACGAAAGAGGACGTGACCCTCACATGCAATCTCCCGTCGGCAACCTCATCTTCATCTTCGTCCTGTTCCTGGTCTTCTGGCTCTTTTTGATCCGGCCCCAGAAGAAGCGGATGGAGGCTCAGCGGGCCCTGATCGAGAGCATCGAAGAAGGCGACGAGATCATCACGATGGGCGGCATCGTGGGGACCGTGCGTGGGCTCGAAGACGATGAGATGCAGGTAGAGGTCGCTCCGGGGACGTCGATCCGCATCCTTCGCAGCGCGGTTGCCCGCAAGGTCGTCGAGGAGGAGCCCGACGAGGTAGGCGACGTCGGCGAGGAGGAAGAGCGGGCATGACCCGGCCGGGCGACGGTCTCGGGCAAGCCGGCGACTGGACCCCAACCCCCGAGGCCGGCGCGATGGCAAGGTCGCCGAAGGAGCTCCGGCCGGTTGACCCGGTGGAGGCGGGCGAGATCGGCGAGCGCGTGCCGAGCGACACCACCCCGGTAAGCCTCGACGACGTCAAGGGACACGAGGGCGTTCAGACCTTCATCGAGCTCGCCGACCAGTACCTCGGCGAGATCGGCTACACCGAGCATGGCTTCAGACACGCGGGGCTCGTCTCGAGCATCGCCTACAACGTCCTGCATCGCCTCGACTTCGAGGACCGGCTCGCCGAGCTCGCCTCGATCGCGGGCTACCTGCACGACCTCGGCAACTTCGTCTCGCGCACGATGCACTCGCAGACCGGGGCGACTATCACCTACGACCTCCTTCGCCAGCTCGGGATGAGTTACGGCGAGATCGGCATCGTGATGGCGGCGATCGGCAACCACGAGGAGGAGTTCGGCCATCCCGTCAACGCGGCGGGGGCGGCACTCATAGTTGCCGACAAGTCCGATGTCCACAGGAGCCGGGTACGCGAGCAGGATCCCGCCCTGTTCGACATCCACGACCGCGTGAACCACGCGGTCGAACATTCGTTCTTGCGCGTGGATTCCGAGGCGCGGACACTGACGCTCGAGCTGACCATCGACACCGAGCTCGCCGGCGTGATGGAGTACTTCGAGATCTTCTTGTCGCGTATGGTGATGTGCCGGCGGGCGGCGGAATATCTCAGCTGCAAGTTCCGCATCGACATCAACGGAGCGAAGCTCCTGTGACCAAAGAGGGGCCATGAACAAGCGCAAGTACAAGATCAATCTCTTCTTGTCGCTGCTCGTCGCGTTCGGCGGGATCACGGCCGTCCTGGTGACGAAGACCGAGCCCAAGCTGGGGCTCGACCTCGAGGGTGGGCTGAGCATCATCCTCGCCGCCGAGGGAGAGGGGGTCGGGGAACCGGGGGTCATGGAGCAGACCGTCGAGGTCATCCGTCAGCGGATCGACGCGCTGGGTGTCTCGGAGCCCGAGGTCACGGTTGCCGGTACCAACAACATCCTCGTCCAGCTGCCGGGCTTGGAGAACGAGGAAAAGGCGCGCGAGCTCATCGGAACGACCGCGCAGTTGACCTTCCGCGAGGTGCTCAAGGAGTACCCGCCGACCGCGACCGACAAGGAGCGTCCGGAGGTCACCGAGGAGACCGGCTCTGAGGTGCGCGAAGAGAAGGTCGTGTACCCACTCAAGGGAGGCGACGGCGTTCTGCTCGAGCTAGGCCCCGCGCGCCTGACCGGAGACGTGATCAGCGAAGCGGAGGCGGTCGTCGACACGCAGACCGGCGCGACTTGGTCGGTGTCGCTGACGATGAACGACGAGGGGGCCGACATATGGGAGGAGTTCACCTCCGAGCAGGCCTGTGACCGCGACGAGCAGAAGGACGATCGCATCGCGATCGTCCTCGACGATCAGGTCGTGTCGGCCCCCGGCATGAGCTCTCCCGGGGGAGGGGGTAACACGGGCGTGGAATGCGGCGTCGGCATCACCGGGGGCGAGTCGTCGATCGAGACCGGCGGCGAGCCCGAGGCGAAGGACCTGGCGCTCGTGCTGCGCTACGGCGCGCTCCCGGTCGAGCTCAGCGAGCAAGAAGTCCAGAAGGTGTCGCCCACGTTGGGCGAGGACTCGTTGCAGGCGGGCATCACCGCGGGCATCATCGGCCTCGTCCTCGTGCTGATCTACATGTTCGTTTACTACCGCGCGCTGGGGCTGGTGGCGTGGCTCGGGCTTGCGATCTTCACCTGCGTCCTTTATTCGGTGATGGCGATTCTGGGTGAAACCGCGGGCCTCTCATTGAGCCTTGCCGGTGTCGCCGGTGTCATCGTGTCGGTAGGCGTGACCGCCGACTCCTACATCGTTGCGTTCGAGCGGTTGAAGGATGAGGTGCGCGGGGGCAAGAGCGTGCGAGCGGCGGTCGAACGCGGCATGGCGCGCTCGTTTCGCACGATCCTCGTTGCCGACTTCGTCACCGGCGCGGCCGCGGTCATCCTTTTCCTCACCGCGGTCGGTCCCGTGCGCGGGTTCGCCCTGACGCTGGGACTCGCCACGATGATCGACGTGTTGGTCGCCTACTTCTTCACGCGGTCAGCGGTACACGTTCTCGCCGGCTCGAGATTCATGTCGTCGGGCAGGTTCGTCGGACTCCGCAGAGCATTGGGTGCCGGGGCATGAGCGTTCGGGACAGATTCCTCCGCGCCTATCGCGGCCAGACCAACGTCGACTTCATCGGCAAGCGGCGGATCTGGGCGATCATCTCGATCGTGGTCCTGGCGATCTCGATCGGCTCGCTGGCGATCCGGCAGCTCAACCTCGGGATCGAGTTCGCCGGTGGCGTGCAGCTGTCGGCCCCCATACCCGAAGACGGGCCGCTGGGAGACACCCCCGATACCGAGGTCGTGACCGAGGTCGAGGAGGCCGTGCTCGCCGCCGGAGCAGCCGACGTCCAGGTGCAAGTGGCGACCGACGACGAGGGCCGAACGGTCATCGTCCAGACCAAGGAGCTGGCGGAGGGTCAACAGGCCGAGGATCTCCAGGCGGCAGTCGAGGACACCGTGGGGGCCGAGATCGAGGATCTCTCCGAGATCGGCGAGAAGTGGGGAAGCGAGATCACCAACAAGGCCATCCGCGGCCTGATCATCTTCGTAGTCGTCGTGGCGGTCTTCATCTCGCTGTGGTTCGAGTGGAAGATGGCGCTCGCATCGCTGATCGCGCTCATCCACGACCTGACGATCACGGCGGGGATCTACTCGCTGGTCGGATTCGAGGTCACCCCCGCCTCCGTCATCGCGATCCTGACGATCCTTGGTTATTCGCTCTACGACACCGTCGTCGTCTTCGACAAGGTCGAGGAAGACACGACAAAGTTCGCGGCGACCGGCCGCATGACCTATCAGGATTCCGCAAATCAGGCGATCAACGAGGTCTTCATGCGGTCGCTCAACACGTCGCTGTCGACGATTCTGCCGGTGGGCGCGCTTCTCTTCATCGGGGCCGGCCTCCTCGGCGCGTCGACCTTGAAAGACCTCGCTCTCGCTCTGCTGGTCGGTCTCGTGATCGGGGCCTACTCGTCGATATTCGTGGCGACGCCCTTCCTTGCCTTGCTCAAGGAGCGCGAGCCGAAGTACCGCAACGTGCGCGAGAAGGTGCTGCGGGATGCGAAGCGCTCGGCCGTCGCGCCACGCCCTGCGGCTGTGGGAGCAGGTGCCGGAGGCGGCGAAGCCGAGCGCGCGCCGGCCACGACCGGTGCGCGGACGATGTCGCAGCAAACGCGCCCGCGCGCTGGTTCGAAGAAAGCCAAACGGCGCAAGCGCCGATAGGAGGCGACGTGGCACACGAGCCCAATCACGACTGGCTAAAGGAATACATCCGCGACATCCCGGATTTCCCGAAGCAGGGGATCGTCTTCAAGGACATCACCCCGCTGCTGGCGGACAAGAAGGCGTTCTCCTACACGATCGACGCGATGGCACACACGTTCGACCGCGACGAGATCGACAAGGTGCTCGGCATCGAGGCGCGGGGGTTCATGGTGGCTGCGCCACTCGCTTACCGCTTCACCGCCGGGCTCATCCCGGTGCGTAAGAAGGGCAAGCTTCCCTGGGAGGTACAGGCCGAGGAGTACGAGCTCGAGTACGGGTACGACTATCTCGAGATCCACAGCGACGCCATTGCACCGGGCGAGCGCATTCTCATCGTCGACGACGTCCTCGCCACGGGCGGCACCGCCAGCGCGACCGCCCGGTTGACCGAACGATGCGGGGGCAAGGTGGCGGGTATCGCGACGCTGATGGAACTCTCCTTCCTCAACGGTCGCGAGAAGCTGAAGGACTACGAGGTCCTCAGCCTGATCTCGTACTAGCCGAAGAAACTTCGGACAATTCGACGTACCCCCTGTTCGGAGGTTCGGCCGCTCCCTACGCTGTCGGCTATGACGGGGGCCAACGGCGCACAGCAGCGCCGCTCGCTGAGGTACATCATCCTGGCGGCGCATCTCGCGGGTCAGCCGGCCGACGTCACGCGCGTCGAGATGACGCTGTCGCAGGTAGAAGACCTCGTCGGTGAATCGCTCCCCGGCAACGCGCGCTTCCCCTCGTGGTGGCGCAACGACGATCGCAAGATGCACAGCCGAGCGTGGCTGACTGCCGGTTGGGAGGTCGTCGAGATGATCGGTGACGAGAGCAAGGTCGTGTTCGCTCGTCGCGAGGAGAGATAGAGGCGCCTTCCGGGCGCACTGCCGCGACGCGTGCGATCCGCCGAATAGGCCCCTTCCGGTCGTCGGTGACTCGTACAATGGGTTATGGCCACTCACCCGGAGCGCGCGGACAGATCTGCGATCGTCGTCGACGGCTCGCCGCGCGGGGTCAAGGCGGTCCTCAAGAAGGTTCGGGGGCCGCGGCAGGCGGGTGATCTAGAGGCTCTCCTCAAAGAGGTCCGCAACCAGAGGCCGAAGGCCGACGTCAAGGGCATCGAGCGGGCCTACGAGATCGCCGCCAAGGCGCACGAGGGCCAACGGCGGAAGTCGGGCGATCCCTTCATCGTCCACCCCCTGAACGTCGCTCTGATCGTTGCCCAGTTCGGGATGGACGAGAAGACGGTGGCGGCTTCATTGCTACACGACGCAGTCGAAGACACGAGCGTCTCGCTTGTCGACATCGAGAACGAGTTGGGATACGAGGTAGCGCGCCTCATCGACGGCGTGACGAAGCTCGAGAAGATCCGCTACCGCTCCGCCGAGCACACGCGCGCCGAGAACATCCGAAAGATGATCGTCGCTACGGCGACCGACCTCCGCGTGCTATTGATCAAGATCGCCGACCGCTTGCACAACATGCGCACACTCGCGCCGCTCGCGCCCGACAAAAGGGCATTGATCGCGCGGGAAACGCTCGACATCTACGCACCGTTGGCTCACCGGCTCGGGATGTACGCGATCAAGTGGGAGCTCGAGGACCTCGCCTTCGAACAACTGCACCCGAAGCGGTTCGAGGAGATCAACACGTTGGTCCAGCAGCGCCAGCCCGAACGAGAGGGCCTGTTGGTCGAGGTCTGCGATCAGATCGCCAAGAAACTGCGGGAGGTCCGCATCAAGGGCGAGGTCTCGGGGCGACCGAAGCACCTCTATTCGATCTATCAAAAGATCGTTCTGAAAGGGAAGGATTTCGAGGACATCTTCGACCTCGTCGGGATCCGCATCGTCGTCGAGTCGGTGCGCGATTGCTACGCGGCACTCGGTGCGATCCACACGCTCTACACGCCGGTTCCGGGGCGCTTCAAGGACTACATCGCAATGCCCAAGTTCAACATGTACCAGTCGCTGCACACGACGTTGATGGGTCCCGGGGGTCGCCCGATCGAGATTCAGATCCGGACGACCGCGATGCACCGGGCCGCGGAGCTGGGCGTCGCGGCTCACTGGCTCTACAAAGAGCGCCAGCAGCACTCCAAGCAGCCTCAAGAGGAGATCGCGTGGCTGCGCCGGCTCATGGAGTGGCAGCGCGAGTCCGCGGACCCACAGGACTTCATGGAGACCTTGAAGATCGACCTGTACGCCGACGAGGTCTTCGTGTTTACGCCGAAGGGAGATGTCCTTGCGCTGCCGCGTGGAGCGACGCCGATCGACTTTGCCTATGCGATCCACACCGAGGTCGGCCACAGAACCGTAGGGGCGCGCGTCAACGGGCGCCTCGTTCCGCTCACCAACGAGCTGCAATCAGGCGACTCGGTAGAGATCATCACCGCTAAAGGCCCCGCCTCGCCGTCGCGCGACTGGCTGCAGATCGTCAAGACTCCGCGCGCCCGCAACAAAGTGCGGCAGTGGTTCGCCCGCGAGCGAAGAGAGGACGCGCTGGCCCAGGGCAAGGAAGCCCTCATTCAAGCGCTGCGCCGGCAGGGACTTGCCGTTGACAAGATCCAGAAGCGTGACCTGATCAAGCAAGTTGCCGAGGAACTGCATCATCCTGACGTCGACGCGCTGTACGTCGGTCTCGGCGAGAACCGGATCTCGACGCAAACGGTGTCGTCGCGCCTTGTGCGCCTGTTGCAACCGGAGGCCGACGAGCCGGACGCGGACCTCGAGCACGAGGCACCCCGGCGGCGCCCCTCCACGCGGCCGCGCGGCAAGGGCGTGATCGTGGAAGGTCACGACGATCTGCTCGTCCGCCTGGCGCGCTGCTGCACGCCCGTTCCCGGGGATCCGATCGTGGGCTTCATGACGCGGGGCCGCGGCGTATCGGTGCACCGGGAGGGTTGTCCCAACGCGAAGGTGCTGAAGGAAACCGATCAGGAGCGCATGACGAAGGTGTGGTGGGACGACCGGCACAAGAGCACCTTCCTCGCCGGGATCCACATCGAGGCGCTCGACCGGACGAAGCTGCTCCGGGACGTCACCTCGACGATCGCCGACCACGGCATCTCGATCCTGTCGTCGAGCACCCGCACGGGGCGCGACGGCATTGCGAACCTCACCTTCACCTTCGAGCTCGCCGATCCCGATCATCTCGCTCATGTGATCGAAAGCGTGCGGCGCATCGACTCGGTCTTCGACGCGTACCGCATCGTCCCGACCGGAGCGCGCGGCTGATCGCTTGACGTTTCCGGTTCGCAAGACCCGCCTTCTTGTCGTGCTGCCCGCGATGTTGCTGGTATGCGCGGGGGTGGCGTGCACGAACGAAGTCGAGGTCCCGTCGACCACCGGGGTGGTGGATGGGTTCGTCACCGGCTGGGAGTCCGTCGATGCGGAGGCGATGCTCCAACGACTCGACGAAGAGTCGTCTCAGCAGTGGCACGAGAACGAGCTCCAGCAGTGGCTCGACGACACGCTCGCGGCCGGTGGCGTCGAAAGCTTCGAGGTCGAGCCCGGGACTGCAACCGTCCCCGAGGTCGAGTCGGAGGAGGAGCTCGACGGGCTCCAGGCCGAGGTCCCTTACACGATCTCCTATAAGTCGACGGCAGCGACCGAGCCAGTCGAGCTCGAGGGTCGCCTCGATTTGACATACGAGGACCC
>JALZCA010000046.1 GCA_030863285.1 Actinomycetota bacterium
GGTCGGGGACGTTCTGGCGGCAGTGCCACTCGATCGCGATGTCGGGGTCGAACAGCAATTCGCGGCCGCTCTTGCGAAGCCGGTAATCGAGCTCGAAGTCTTGGTTGGTTATGAGTCGCTCGTCCCAGCCACCGAGGTCCTGCAGCAGTGCGGTGTCGTACGCGCCGAACGGGATGTGCTCGGTGGGCTGAACCTCGGTGCCGTAGTGATAGAGCGAGTTGCCGACGCCGAAGCGCGACGCCATGACCGTCGCGATAGCGCGGCCCGCGGGCGTGACTCCGACGCCGTCCTTGCGTCCACCCACGCCGCCCCACGTCCCCTCCTCGAGATGATGCACCGCCCGCTTCACGTAGTCGGGCGGAACCGTCGAGTGGGCATCGACCCGCACGAGCCATCGCCCACGCGCCGCCTTAAGGGCAGCGTTCAACGACGTCGGTGTGATCGCCCTCGGATTGTGAACGAGCTCGATGCGCGGGTCGCGCTCCATGTAGTCGCGCACGATGGCGGCGGTTCGGTCGGTCGACGCGCTGTCCACGACCACGATCTGGAGGTTCGTCTCGGTCTGTGACTGGATCGAGTCGAGGCAGTGGGCGATGAACTTCTCTTCGTTGCGCGCGGGAACGATGACGGTAACGAGACCGTCTTCTAGCTCCGGCCCATCCATCTTGTTGGCCACGTTCTCCCTTTTCCTCGCCGTAGGGCGCTGCGTCGGTCCGACAACACTATGTTCGGCCCTCAGGGGGGCACCTTGAGGGCTACCCATGCCGAGCCGGTCCTAGCGACTGCTGGAGTCCCGCCGGGCGCCCGGGAAGACCGAGATGAACCCGCTCAACGTCGCGAGGGCCGTGCCGAAGATGGCAATCCCGAAACCAAGCGCCGGCTGCATGCCTAAATCCGGCATCGGCGGCTGGCGAAAGGCGGCAGAGTTGCCGATCAGCCAGGCCAGCTCGACGACACCCGCCGACCCGCCGACGACGAAACTCATCAGCAGCGGGACGTTAAAGATCGCGATTGCAAGTAGCGCGACGGCGAGGACGAGCACGAGCTTGCCCGCGAAGAACTCAATCCCGAGTTGGGATCTGGGACCCCCGAAGGTGACAAGGTCGACCCAGGGAGAAACCGCTCCGAAGATCATCAAACCGGCGCCGCACGCGACCCCCGCACGCAACCACCGCTCCACGGGATCTCCGGCAGACATCAGCGCGATCTCGTCCTGCCACGCCATCGTCTCTTAGATACCCGTCGTCACCAGCCTCAATGCTCTGGTTCGCAAGACGTCGGGGTCCTCTTCGCCCGACAGGACCTCCAGGCCCTTGGCCTCCCCTAGATAGGTTTCGTAGAGCTCGAGTTGACGGCCGACCGCGTGGCGGCCGAAGACGTCGTCGGGCTTGCGCCGGACGGATTCGCCCGCGTCGATATCGAGATACACGGTCACGTCGGCGCGGGGCAAAAAACGACGGACAAGCGCGCGCTGGACACGGAGGTCGACCCCTCCGTAGGCGAAGTCGAGGGTCACGAGGGCGTCTGCCAGGTGGCGATCGAACACGACGACGGCGCGCGCCCGGCGGTACTGGCCGCGCACGTCGCTCAGAAACGACAGCGTCACCGCAAGCGCCCAGACCCATCCGAGGAGCCCTTTGCGCGAGCGCACCTCGCCGCCGCGCGCGACCTCTCGCAGGCCGGGCGAGGACTTTTGGCGCAGCACCTTCTTCGCCAGCCGCGCGGCAGAGTCGAGGACCTTGAGGCTCATCCCCGGACGCGTCCACACGCGCGACACCGGCACGCCGGCGGCGTCGAGGTCGATCGCGAGGGACTCGCCGAGAGTCGACTTGCCCGAGCCGTCGACCCCGCTGAGAGCGATGGCAAGCCGTTTGTTGCGCCGGGGTTTGAAGCGAGCGGCCGCCTTGATCGCTGCGGGACCGAGCGGGACCGGCGGATCCGTCGGGGGCGCGTCGCAGGGGCCGAGCTCATCGCCGCCCAGAGCGCGCTCCGCGCGCGCCGCGGCCTCGATCACCTCGCTCGACGGAAGGGCTGCGCCGGCCCTCTTGAGCGCCCGCAGCTCGAGGACCTCGCGCGCGCGTACCTCGCGACGACGCCGGCAGCGTTCCACGATCTGCGTGACTGGATCGGGCACCGGAGCAAGGGTGAGGTCGACGCCCGCGAGCACGCGCCCGTCTTCGACCACGGCCCACCGCCCCTGCCCCGGACTACCGATCGAGTGCAGCACCCCGTCCAGCGGGACCCAGCCTCGCTCGAGCAACGTCTTCCGTTCGGGGTAGCGCTCGACGTGCGCGTCGAGGTCGGATGACCACGCGGGACCGAGTGGTGAGAAACGAAGGCCATCTGCGCGCAGCACGTCGCGGAGGACCTCCGCGACCACGTCGGCCGCCCGTTCTCGGCGCGTTGCCCGCAGTCGATCCGGTACGCCGTTGACGACGCGTCTCGCCCGCGGGATGCGCGCGACCAGAGCTTCGTCGCTGGGATCGAGCAACGATGATTCGGAAGGCCTCACGCGCCGCGGCTCAAGGCGTAGACGAGGCGCGCGACCATCGGACGCGGGTCTTTGAGCGACTCGGTGCTGTGAGCGGCATTCCGACGGGGACGCAGCGCGGCGAGCGCAGCGCGCGGCTGGCTCCTCCCCTGCCGGATGTCCTCGAAGACATGGCGCAGGTCGCCTTCGGTCCACCGGTAGAAGACGCCGGGACGGGTGCGCACGCGCGAGTACTCGACGCCGTGCAGGAGGTCGCAAAGGATGCCGGGAAGGTTGGCGCCCGCGCGAACGGCGAGCGGCATCGACCCATACGGACGCGGGTTGAGGTCGAGGAGGTTGTCGGCCGCGAGCTGAGCCTGAAAGATGCCGTCGTAGCCGGCGAGCAGTTTCTTCATCTTTGCCTCGAGGTCGAGATCGGGCTCGGTCGTCTCGGCCGCGCTCGCCGTCCCGCAGCTCACAGGCCATGTGCGGAAGTACCTCTGGTGGCTCACGGCCACCAGCTCGCCCTTCCACATCACGCCGGCGACCGCGCGCATGCCCTCTTGGAGGTACGGCTGAACGAGAACGGGTGTATCGCCCCGCGCGACGAGCTCGCGCACTTCGGCGATGCTTGCGGCGCATACGGCGGGCCAGCGGGACACGATCGGCTTGATGACGATCGGGAATCCAAAGGGGCTCCCCTCCTCGAGAAGGTGAGCAACGGATTCGTATCGCCTGGTCTCCGGCATTGACAACTCCGCCTTGCGGGCGCGCTCTTGGAGCAACGTCTTGTCGACGAGGTGCTTCACCGGCGCCCCCAGCGCGAGCAAGGCCGCGTCGCTTGTCGCCATGACGGTCAGATATGGCCGCGCGCGCG
This sequence comes from Actinomycetota bacterium, assembly GCA_030863285.1. Next base: position 3,348 of record JALZCA010000046.1, read on the forward strand.
TCTCTTTCAAGACGTTCTGCTTGTATTGAGAGACATCCGTGACCGCGGCGACGGGCACGCGACGACTGCAGTGACGCGATGCCGCCGCGAGCGAGTGACTTCCCGAGGTCGTGACCGCGACGCGATAGCCCCAGGCGGCAAGCGCGCGTACGGCCGCGAGAGCCGATCGCCCTTGGCCGCTACCTCCGTCGGTGACCAGCACCCATCCTCGGCGGATCATGGCTTCAAGATAGTCTGCCGCGGTGCGACATCAGCTGTTTGCCGGCGCGTGAGCAGGGTCCTGCTCGTAGGACGCGGCCCCCCCGAAAGAGGCGGAATATCCGCGTACATGTTGGGTCTTCTGAACGGTCCGCTGGCGCGCGAACACGACATAGACATGCTGAACCTGACGCGCACGTGGACTCCGGAGGCGGGCCGTCTAACCGGGGGGAACATCGCGCGCACGCTCGGCGACGCCGTTGCCGTGGCCCGCGCGAAGCACGTCGACATCGTGCACATCCACACCGCGCTTGTCCCCTTGGTGACGCTCATCCGGGCCGCCTTGCTCGTTCTTGCGGGACGCATCCGCGGAAGAAAGGTCGTCCTCCACGTCCACAGCGGGAAGATCCAGCTCTGGCTCACGAACAAGATCCGTAAGGCGGTCGTGAAGTCCGCTCTAGCCGGAGCTCACCGGGTGGTCGCGGTGTCGGAGGGCGCGCACGAGGCGCTGCGCGGGACGATTTCGCCGAAGCGGCTTCGCTACGTGGCCAACGGCGTCGACTTCGCTCGCTTCGGACCTCCCGAGGAGCCACACGACCCGCCGCGCGTTCTCTACGTCGGCTTATTGACGCCGCGCAAAGGCGTCATCGATCTCTTCGCCGCGAGCAGGATGCTTATCAAGCGTGGGATCGATCACGAGCTGGTCATAGCCGGAGGCACACCCGACGAGGGCCCCGCCGCGGAAGCCGAGGTGCGCGCCGCGGCCCCCGAGCAAGCGCATCTGATCGGGACCCGCCCGCACGAGGAGATGGTCGAGCTCTATCGGTCGGCCGACGTCTTCTGCCTGCCCTCGTGGTGGGAGGCGATGCCGCTGACGGTCCTCGAAGCGATGGCGACGGGTCTGCCGGTCGTCGCGACGAGGGTCGGCGACATCCCGAGCATGCTCGGCGGCGGAGCGGCGGGCGAGATCGTGCCCGCCCGCAACCCGCTCGCGCTCGCAAATGGCCTGGAGCTGTTCTTGACCGATCCCGGGCTGCGCCGGCAGAGAGGAATGGAGGGGCGCCGACGAGCCGAGGCGGCCTACACCATCGAGGCCAACGCGGCTGCCGTGGGCGAGATCTACGAGGAGCTCAACCCAAGGCGCGGCGGCGTCGATTGATAGGAAACGGCGTGCGGCGGACGGCGCTCGTCCATTCGACCGGCTACTTCAAGGACTAGAGCATGAACCTCCCGCGACGAACAACCAAGGCGCTGGCGCGGACGCTCCTCGTGCCGGCAATGATGCTGGTCTGTTTGCCCGCCCCCGCGGGGGCCGTGGTCGACACCGTAGCGACCCCGGAGGAGGGATCGAGCGATCCGACCTGGTTCGCAAGCAACCGCCGAGTGGCGACGACGAAAACGGGCAGGGTGCTGGTCGTCCATGGAGCGCACGCCGAGGGCGTCCAGCTCAAGTGGCGCGACCCGGGCGAGCCATGGCGCAAGAGAACGACCGGGAAG
>JALZCA010000047.1 GCA_030863285.1 Actinomycetota bacterium
GCTTCGACGATGTCTCCAACTACGGCGGACGCGGTGGGGGCGCCCCCCGCGCCACGACCCAAGAACATCAACTCGCCGGCTTCCTCGGCCTCGACGAACACGGCGTTGAACTCGTTGCGGACGGCGGCAAGGGGATGAGTCTTCGGGAGCATCGCGGGATGAACGCGCGCTGCGATCCCCTTCTCCGTGACGTCCGCCACGGCAACGAGCTTGATCTCGTAGCCGAGCGCGTGTGCTGCGGCAACGTCGTCGGGCATCACCTTTCTGATGCCTTCACGGTCGACGTCTCCCGCGACGACCTGCCCGCCGAACGCAAGCGATGCCAGGATCGCGAGCTTCGACGCCGCGTCATAGCCGTCGACGTCCGCGCTGGGATCGGCTTCCGTGTAGCCGAGACGATCTGCCTCCGCAAGGGCATCCACGAACGACCCGCCCGTGTCCGACATGCGCGTGAGGATGAAGTTCGTCGTGCCGTTGACGATGCCCATCACCCGCCGCACCCTGTCGCCCGCGAGCGACTCTCGCATCGGGCGGATGATCGGGATCCCGCCTGCCACCGACGCCTCGAACAAAACGGTCGTTCCCGAGGCCTCGGCCGCAGCCATAACGTCGGCCGCCGCAAGCGCGATGAGCTCCTTGTTGGCGGTGACGACGTGCTTTCCGGCCGATAGCGCTTCCGAGATGAGTCGCTGGGCGGGATCGACGCCACCGATCGTCTCGACCACCACGGAAATAGAGGGGTCGCGCACGACCGCCCCGGCGTCGTCGGTGATGAGCGAGGGCGGTATGTCGGCCGCTCTGGCTTTAGCCGGGTCGCGAACCGCGATCCGGGCGAGCTCGATGCGAAGTCCCGCCCGCGCCTCGACCTCGTCGGCGCGCGTTAACAAGATGCGCGCGACGTCTCCTCCGACTGTCCCCAGCCCGAGGAGTCCAACCTTCACGGGGGCCGAATCCGTCATGTGCTCCGATGGTTGCCCAACGATCGTCTACGCGCGTGATGGTCGCACATGGCCGGGAGCGCCTGCGCGCCCCAGCTCGAAGCGGCTTTCAGACCCGGTTGCGTCCCAAGCGCTCGCTTAGAGTGCGGCGGTGACGTCGAATGGCGAACGACCCCCCGCGTATCCCGCGCACCGGGAGGCCGACGTCGTATTGCGCGATGGGTCGACCATGAGGATCAGACCCACGGTTGCCGCCGACGCCGCGGGCGTGACGCGGCTCCTCGAGGGCGTATCCGACGAGTCGTTGCGGCTCCGCTTCCACGGCATGCGTCACCCCAAGGAGACCGAGATCGAGTCTTTCGTGGAGGTCGATTACCGCGACAGGTTCGGGCTCGTCGCCGAGGCGACCGCAGACGGGCGGCAGTCGATCGCCGCGCTGGCGAACTACGTGAAGACGGCGCACGAAAAGGCCGAGATCGCCGTCATCGTCGACGACCACCTGCACGGAAGCGGCTTGGGCAGCCTGCTTATCGAGCACCTTTCCGAGGCCGCGGCCGAGGCGGGCATCTCGACCTTTGTCGCGGAGGTGCTGACGTCGAACGCGAGCATGCTCGAGGTCATCCGCTCGATGGAGGTCCCAGTCGAGTCGCGCGCAAGCGACGGGCTGCTGCATCTCGAGTTCCCGACCTCACCGAGCCCCCGTTCTATCCAGGCATTCGAACGGCGCGAGGCGGTCGCGGCCGCCGCCGGGATCCGCCACTTCTTCGTCCCGCAATCCATCGCGGTCATCGGCGCTTCGCGCCGGCGCGGCACCGTCGGAGGCGAGATCTTCAGGAACCTCCTGGACGCGGAGTTCGCCGGCCCCGTCTACCCGGTCAACCCGAGATCGACCGTCATCCAATCGGTCCCCGCTTATCAGTCCGTCGGCGACGTTCCGGGTGACGTCGACCTCGCCGTGATCGTCGTCCCCGCGGCACTCGTCATCGACACGGCCGAGCAATGCGGACGAAGGGGAGTACGGGCGCTCCTCGTGATCTCGGCGGGTTTCTCGGAGGTAGGTGAGGAGGGAGCCGAACGCCAGCGCGAGCTGGTTGCGGTCGCGCGCCGCTACGGCATGCGGATCATCGGGCCCAACTGCATGGGGGTCCTCAACACCCATCCCGACGTTCGCATGAACGCCACCTTCGCGTCGCTGATGCCACCGGCCGGCCGTCTCGCCTTCTCGTCGCAATCCGGTGCGCTCGGCATCGCCGTGATGGATCGGGCGCGGGCTCTGGGCCTCGGTCTCTCGAGCTTCGCGTCGGTGGGCAACAAGGCGGACATCTCGGGCAACGACCTCATCCAATACTGGGAGCAGGACGACGAGACCGACGTCATCTTGCTCTACCTCGAGTCCTTCGGGAACCCGCGCAAGTTCGCGCGCATAGCGCGACGTATCTCGATGAAAAAGCCGATTGTTGCTGTGAAGAGCGGACGCTCCGAGGCCGGCGCGCGCGCAGCGGCCTCGCACACGGGCAGCATGGTCGCGGGGGACATCGCAGTCGACGCGCTATTCCGACAGGCGGGGGTCATCAGAACCGACACGCTCGAGGAACTGTTCGACGTCGCGAGCCTGCTCGCATATCAGCCCCTCCCCCGCGGCAAGCGAGTGGCGATCCTGACCAACGCCGGAGGGCTTGGGATCCTGTGTGCCGATGCCTGCGAAGCGGCAGGGCTCGAGGTGCACGAGCTGTCCGACAACACGAGGGCCGAGCTCGCTTCGTTCCTGGCGGCGGAAGCGAGCGTCCATAACCCCGTCGACATGATCGCGTCGGCGAGCGCGGAACAGTACGGACGAGCGCTGAAAGTGTTGATCGACGCGGACGGGGTCGACTCCGTAATCGTCATCTTCATCCCGCCGCTTCTGACTCGTGCAGAGGACGTCGCCGACGCCCTAGTCGGCGCCGCTGCGTCAAGCGAAACGACGGTCATGGCGTGCTTTCTCGGCGTGCAAGGCGTTCACGAACGCCTGAGCAAGGGGCAGTGCGTGATTCCCTCGCATGCGTTTCCGGAGTCCGCGGCCCACGCACTCGGTCGCGTAACGCACTACGCCTCGTGGCGATTCGGCGACAAGGGCCAGGTCCCGGAGCTGTTCGAGGAGGGGCATTCCGCGCGTCTCGCGCTTGCCGCAGACCTGCTCGCCGGTGGCCCTCGGTGGCTCGAACCCGACGGGGTGGCACGTTTGCTCCACTGCTACGGGATCCCGTCGGTAGCGAGTCGCACGGTCACCGAAATCGACGAGGTCGAGGCCGCCGCGGCGGCGATCGACAAACCCGTGGTCCTCAAGATCGTCTCGTCGACCGTCCTGCACAAGACCGACGTCGGCGGAGTACGCGTTGGGCTCAACTCGCCGGTCGAGGCCGCAACTGCTGCACGGGAGATGTCCGAGGCGCTGCGCGAGCGCGGCCTGCTCGAACAGGTCGAGGGATGGCTGGTGCAAGAGATGGAAACGCGCGAGGGCAAGGAGATGTTCGTTGGGATGACACTCGACCCGTCGTTCGGCCCGCTCCTCGCCTGTGGCGTCGGGGGGACAATGGTCGAGTTGATCCGGGATGTCTCGGTGCGCATCACGCCGCTCACCGACCTCGACGCGCGCGAGATGCTTACGTCGCTCAAGGCGTGGCCACTGTTCGAGGGTTACCGCGGGCAGCCCCCGCTCGACGCAAGCGCGCTGCAAGACCTCCTATTGCGGCTGTCGACTATGGTCGAGGAACTCCCCCACCTCGCGGAGATCGACCTCAATCCCGTGCTCGTCTTCGCCGAGGACGAGGGTTGTGTGGTCCTCGACGCGCGGGTTCGGATCGAGGAACCGCAAAAGGTCGCGCCGCGCGGAGCTCGATCCCGAGCTAGTCGTTAGTCCCTGACTAGCCGTCCCACTCAAGCGATACAGGCACGGGGGCCCCACCTGTGTGCCAGGGGTCCAGCGAGTCGTTCCGCTGGATCAAGGGGCGGTATCGAGGCCTACGTCTAACTTCAGGAGATCGTCGTAGGTCTCTCGTCGCACTATCTCGTGGGCACGACCCTCGTGGACCATGACCACTGCGGGGCGCGGCACACGGTTGTAGTTGTTCGCCATCGAGTACGTGTAGGCGCCGGTTGCGGGGATGCACAACAGGTCGCCTGCGCCGGCGTCGTCGGGCAGGTGCACGTCCTTGATCAGGACGTCGCCCGACTCACAGTGCTTACCCGCAATGCTGACGCGGGGCCCCGGCGCAGCGTCGGCGCGGTTCGCGAGTAGAGCCTCATAGCGCGCTCCGTACAACGGGGGCCGAATGTTGTCCGACATGCCGCCATCGACCGAGAGGTACGTGCGCACGCCCGGGATCGTCTTCTTCGTCCCGATCGTATAGAGCGTCACGGCTGCCGATCCGACGATGGCGCGGCCGGGCTCGACCGCAACCGCGGGCACGGTCATGTTGCGGGCGGTGAACTCGCGCTCGACGATCGAAACGAGTCGCTCGAGCGATTCATGCGGGTCGGGCGTCAGTTCGTCGCGCGTGTGCGCGATGCCGAGGCCGCCACCGAGGTTCAACTCTTGCGCCTCGAATCCCAGCCGCTCGCCCGCGTCCAGCAGGAAGTCGGCCAGCCGTTCGACCGCAAGGTCGAACGCGGTGAGCTCGAATATCTGCGACCCGATGTGAGCGTGGACCCCGACGACCTCGCACCCGTCGATCTCCATCGCCCGCTTCAAAGCGGTGAATGCAACGTCGTCTGCAAGCGTGAACCCGAACTTCGAGTCCTCCTGCCCGGTCTGCACGAACTCGTGCGTATGCGCCTCGATGCCCGGCGTCACCCTGATCAACACCTTCGTCCGGAGGCCCGCTGCCTCGATTCGCGCCATCTCGTCAAAAGAGTCGATGACGATCCTTCCGACACCGGCGTCGCGCGCGGCGGCGAGCTCGTCGTCGGACTTGTTGTTGCCGTGGAACGTGATGCGCTCGGGAGTGAAGCCGGCGGCGATCGCGGTGGCGAGCTCTCCACCCGTGCATATGTCTAGTCCCAGTCCGAGTCGATCGGCGAGCTGACACACGGCTATGCACATGAAAGCCTTGCCCGCATAGGCGACTCGCTCGGGCGGGAGAACCGACGAAAACGCCCGCGCTCGGTTCTCGAACGTCGCGC
>JALZCA010000048.1 GCA_030863285.1 Actinomycetota bacterium
CTGCTCCTCCGCGACCAACAGCCTCGTGGAGTTGGTTCCGACGTCGATCGCCGCGACCCTCAAGCGCCACCCTTCAGCGAAAGGCACGGCGACCTGCAGTCGGGCCACTCGGTCTGCGCGAGCGCGATCGCGCCGATCGGGTTCGGGGGGTCGGCGAGCTCGTGCGCGACATGCGCGTGCAGGCACTTGACCCTCTCGGGACCCCCGCCCGGAGGCGCGCCGGAATCTTCGATAAACGCGTGGCCGTCGCGGCGGTCGCGGTATCGCTGTAGGGCGGCCGCGAAACGTCGCGCGAGCGGCGCGTCCTCCTGAAGACGGTCCGTCAGAGCGGCCATCCGCCCTCGCGATTCGAGCTCGCCGATCCTCTTCACGAGCACGGGGCAGGTGAGCCAGAAAGTTGTCGGGAACGGAGTGCCGTCGTCGAGGAGCGGATGGTTCTCGATCACCATCGGGATGCCCAAGTGGCAGCGTGCGGCGACGCCCCACTGCCCACGCAACGGCCTTCCGAGCTGACCTTCGACCAGCGCCCGCTCTTCAGCAGAATGCCGTAGCGGAACTAGCGCCTGCCTTCCTTGTGGCGCTTGAGGTCCACCAGGCGCTCCTGGCTCTGGTGCATGAACTTCTTGAGCTTCTGCTCGAACTCGGGATCGCGCCCGGCCTTGCGCGGGGGCGCCTCCTCGTAGCTGGGGTCCGCCTGCTTGATGGAGAGGTCGATCCGGCCGTCTTCTTTTTGCCCGACGACCTTCACCGTCACGCGATCGCCTTCCCGGATGTGCTCACGGATGTCGCGGACGTAGTTCCGGTCGACCTGGGAGATGTGGACCATGCCGCTCTCGCCCGAGTCGAGCTGCACGAACGCGCCGAAGTCCATGATCTTCTGGACGGTGCCCTCGACGACCGCTCCGACTTCGACCATGGCAGAAGCGTACCCCTAAAGAAGACCGACGAAAGCTAGAAGTCCCTCGAACCATCCCGCACGTTCGTCCGCCGCGGAAGGCGCGACCTCGCTGTCTCTCTGCCGGTTCGACGAGGTCGTCTTGCGGGTCGGCGGCATCACGACATAGGCGGTCTCTCCGGGGCGGATGAGCCCGATCTCCTCGCGCGCCCTTTGCTCGAGGAAGTCGGGGTCGTTCAGCCGCGCGATCCTGTTCTCGAGCGCTTTGTTCGCCCTCTCGATCTCCCGGAGGTCGCGTGCCATTCCGGCTATCCGATGACGCTGCTCGACGAGCTGCCTGGTCGGCTCGATCGCCATCGCGCCGCACAGCGCGAGCACGAGGACTACGACGATGGTTCCCGGCCCGATGCGCGCTCTCACTTGGGCAACGACCTCCGGAACGCCTGCCGGCCGGGATACCGCGCGGCGTCGCCGAGTGCGTCTTCGATCCGCAGCAGCTGGTTGTATTTCGCGGTGCGCTCACCGCGCGCGGGGGCGCCGGTCTTTATCTGCCCCGCGTTCGTCGCAACCGCGAGATCGGCGATCGTCGCGTCTTCTGTCTCCCCCGAGCGGTGCGAGATCACGGTGTCGTAGCCGGCTCGGTGTGCGATGCGCACGCACTCGAGCGTCTCCGTGAGGGTCCCGATCTGGTTCGGCTTGATCAGGATCGCGTTCGCAGCGCCCTCCGCGATCCCGCGACGCAGCACCTCCGGGTTGGTGACGAAGAGGTCGTCGCCGACCAGCTGCACTCGCTCACCGACTGTGCGGGTGAGCGTGACCCACCCGGCCCAGTCGCCTTCGGCCATTCCGTCTTCGAGCGACACGATGGGGTAACGATCGACCCAGTCGGACCAGAAAGCGACCATGTCGTCGCTGCTCAGCCGCCGGTCTTCCGACGCGAGGACGTAGCCGTCGCCATCGCGTAGCTCGGAGGTCGCGGGGTCGAGCGCGAGGGCGACCTCTTCTCCGGGAGTGAAACCCGCTTTCTCGATCGCCTGCAGCAGCAGCTCGGCGGCCTGCTCGTTTGCATCCAGGTCGGGAGCGAAACCGCCCTCGTCGCCGACGCCGGTGGAGAGCCCCTTGTCGTCGAGGAGCCTCTTGAGCGTGTGATAGGTGCGCGCTCCCCACTCCAGTGCCTCGAAAAAGGCGGTCGCACCGACCGGCGCCAGCATGAACTCCTGCAGGTCGAGGGCGTTGTCGGCGTGCGCGCCGCCGTTCAGGACGTTCATCAGCGGAACGGGGAGCAGGTGCGCGTCGGGGCCGCCGAGATAGCGGAACAGCGCGACGCCGAGCTCGTCGGCGGCCGCGTGGGCCGTCGCGAGCGAGACGCCGAGCATGGCGTTCGCGCCGAGCCCCGACTTGTCGTCGGTCCCGTCGAGGTC
>JALZCA010000054.1 GCA_030863285.1 Actinomycetota bacterium
GCACACGACCTTGTCGTCTTTCGTGTAGGCGGGCATCCCGTACCAAGTTCTCGGCATTAGGTCGGGCGCGGTGGCCGTGACGATCGAATGGATCCGTTTGGCCATGGAACGATCCGGTTCGGGCATCTCGGCGATCTTGGCCAACACCGCTTTCTCGCCATCCTCCTTGCGCGCGGCCGCCTTTAGCTCCTTGGCGCGCTCCTTCATCGCGGCTCGTTCCTCGGGAGTGAATTCCTTGGACTTCTTGCTCGCGGTGGTGCTCGTGCCGGACTTCTGCGTCCGCTTCATGGCGGCCTTCTTGTCGGGCATGCGGAATACCTCCTCCGGGCGGCTCGGCGCAGTTCCAGGACGCGCATCGGGTCCGCGGGGGTCGCGGACGGCTAGTGGAGCTGCCGGGAATCGAACCCGGGTCCCCCAACCCCGCTATAGGGCTTCTACGAGCGTAGTCTGCGGTTGGGTTTCGGCTTCGGCCGGCCCGCAAACAGCGGCGGCCGGAGCCTAGTTCAGCTTAGTTTTCCCGCCCCTTGCACCGAACGGACGCCGGGCGGTGAGCCTGCTAGTCGACGCCGGATCCCGGAAACGCAGGCGATTCCCGGGCCGACGGCCATCATTTTTAGGGATGGCGACCGTGCTTACGCAGCGGCAGTTATAAGTGTTCCGAGGTGATTCTCGAGGTGACTCGGAGTCCTCGGCTCGCTTCCCCTATATCGGTCGATCAGGGTCGATACCAGTTCAGCCCCATATCTGACCGCCTCCAATCCTCAGATCGTCGGCTCATTCAAGGTGCACAAAAACTCTACGAGAGGTTCGCCTCGTTTACCAACGGCTGAGGGGCTTGGTCATTCCCGGCGCCGTTTACGAGCGAGGCGACGCTAGAACTGCGAGAACACGAAATAGAGGATGCCGATCGTAGCGATGATCGGGACGACGACGGAGATGATCACGGTCCACTTGACCGTGCTCATGATCTTGTTGGTTTCCTCAGGCGTGGCCGGACGTCCCCACCCCGTGACGACCATCGGCGTTTGATATTGCTGCTGCGGCTGCTGGCCCGACTGCGAAGGCTGACCGCTGTAGAGGTTGGTTCCGCAGGTTTGACAGAAGCTCCCCGAGGCATTCTCGGCTCCGCAGGATGGGCACTTCATTCGCAGTCCTCCTCAAGCTCTACCGGCGTGGACGATCCACGGTAGCAACCAGCAGATCGAGCAGGAAGGGGGCTCGCCGTTATGCGAAGGACGTACCGTTTCAGGGCCATCGCACCTTTGACGACCCAGGTCTAGCCCTCGCGCCGAAGCACCTTTACGAAATCTGATCCGCTAGGACCGCCCTGGGAGCAGTTGAGCCTTATCACTCAACTCCCGCCCAGGGCGTAGCCCTACCTCTCGCAGTGTCTTCGTCGGTCGTTGCCCGAGCCGCCCTCGCAGGTATCGCGGCCCGGCCCTCCGTCGAGCAGGTCTTCGCCCGAGAAACCCTTCAAGACGTCGTCGCCCGAACTGCCGCGCACGATGTCGTTGCCGGTACCGCCCTGGACGGTGTCGTTGCCGCCCGAGCCCTTCAACGTGTCGTAACCGTTATTTCCTCGAACGGAGTCACGCCCGCCGCCACCAATCGCGACGTCGTTGCTGCCGTTTCCGTCAATCGAGTCGGCTCCTGCTCCGCCTCGAATCTTGTCCTTGCCCCCAGTGCCGCTCATCGTGTCGGAACCGCTGCCGCCGTAGGCGTCGTCGGCACCGCCGCCCAATCTCATGGTGTCGTTGCCGGCGTTACCGATCACGATGTCGGCTCCGCCGCGCGCTCGGATCAGGTCATTGCCGCCGCGTCCGCAGATGATGTCGGCCCGCTTGGTGCCGACGAGAATGTCACTGCGTTTGCCACCCGTGATCGCGTTGCGCTTCTGACAAGCGACGCTCGGGGGCAGAGGTGGTCTCGGCATGGTCACCTTGTAGACGTCGATCGTGTTGCGACCAGCGTCGGCAAGTGCGAAGTCACCCGCGGCACCCCAATACGTAAACGTGCCGTTGCGGTTCTTTCTCATCTTGAAGATGTGTGAGACCCATTCGTTCGCGTGCTCGGGAATGAAGTATCCGGCCTGCACGAACCGGAACTTGCCTCCGGGCAACTCGATGTAGTCGATCACCTGGGTGCCCTGCGAGTACCACCCCATGAAGATTCTGTTCTGGCCCGGGATCTGCTGGAACACGTGTGCCGTGCATACGGCAGCTTGCGGTTCGGTGTGGATCTGGACACGGTGGATCGCCTTCTTGCCCTTAGGTGTTCGTGCGTAAGCTTGCCAAGCCTCCTTTGCCGACTCCGGATAACGCTTGTCCAGGCGTTTGACCGCGTAGGCGTGCAATCCACCGTTTCCGAACCTGTTGGCGTTCGCGGTATCGCACGTTGCGCCCGGAGGAGCAACACCGCCGCCCCGCTCATCCGTAGCTATGACGAACTTGCGCGAGTGGGTCAGCTCCGACTCGTGGTTGAAGTCGATGTCCTCGGTGGAATCGTACGGAGCCAGTTGACCAGTTGCCGCTCGCCCGGTGTGGTGAGCCGAGCCGATGTGGCGGATGCCGGCTAACGATGGAGAGCCGATCTTCAGCCAGTTGGGGATCGTCAGGTCGACGTCCTCGCGGCCGACGACACAGTCGGTCACCTTTGCTCCGGTCATAAACGCGAACAACGACGTCGTGTCACGTCGACGACACGGGAGTGGATCTCCTCGGAGCCGGTCGTCTCGGTAGTTGTTCGGCGTCCCGCGGTCGTTGAACATCCGGTTGATGTTCAGGTAGATCATCGCGTTGCCACCGCCGCAGGTCAGTTTGTCGTTCGGGTAAATCTCGAGCTCGTGGCACCCGTAAACCGAGTTCCTGAGGGTATGGCCGAGAGCCATCTTCATGTTCGGGTATCGGTAACGGAAGACCTTCGGTCGACACTGCTGGCGCTTCTCGGCGACCGACGTGCCCTTGGGGAAGTCCATACACGAGGAGATGTCCATGACCTCGAAACCGTCGAGGTCGGCCGCGTCGTTGTCTCCCTCAATGCGATTCTCTCGATAATCGTCGTTGAGGTTGTTGGGTGTGCCGTTGTTGTTGACGGTGACCGCATCGGATGACACGACGTAGACGATGTGCGGTCGACGGGGATCGACGTTGACCGTGTGCGCTTCGCCGATGTGGCTCGTCAAACCGATCTCTACCGGGTCGTTGAGGTTCGTGACGTCGATGATCTCGATTCCGCCGAGCGGTGCTCCAACTCCGGCCTCACCGTTGTCGTGACAACGCCCCTCGGCGTCGGTAGCGTCGAGCAACAGCTGGGTCGGACGTCGATCGGCCGCGGGGATTGGCGAGTTCGACAGCACCCGTCCCTTCGGTGTTGCCTCGACGTCGTGCTGCAGCCCCAAGATCGAGGCCGGGTTCGACGGGCATTCCGCGGACGGATGGTTCGAGATGAGCTCGACCGTCTCGGGAGTCACCTTGCCGTCCTGCGTCAATCGGACGATCGACTGACCGGCGCCGTTCGGGCCCGCGGCGAGGGTCCCGAAGGACGCATAGGTGTTCCCTCCGCGCGTGAAGAAATCGAGGTCGGTGTGGGGGTTCCCCGTGGGAACCGTAGTGATCAGCTCCCAGTCCGCATTGCGGCCGCCACTGTTGAAAGTGGTGGACAACGGCGCGTCCTCCGTTAGCGCAGGAGCCGGGTGGTCCAATTCGTGAGCCTCGGCGATCCCCGGCATGCCGGTGAGCGCGAGAGCCATGATCGGCACCAAGAAACGTAGTCGTCGCATCGTCCCCCCTCAAACGGCACCCATACCGGATGCGGACGGCGAGTCTACTCCTGCAAGAAGGGGGCCTCGTACGCTCTTAGGGCTGGTAGGGAAGGGTCAGTCGTTTTTCGGATCGAGGTCTAGGGCGCACGAGTTGATGCAGTAGCGCTTTCCCGTGGGCCCGGGTCCGTCGTCGAAGACGTGACCGAGATGGCCGCCACAGCGTGCACAAAGCACCTCGGTGCGGACCATCCCATGACTCGTGTCCGGTCTCAGCTCGACGTTCTCGGCGTTCGCCGGCTCGGTGAAGCTCGGCCACCCCGAGCCCGAATCGAACTTTGTGTCGGACGTGAAAAGCTCGGTGCCGCACGCCGCACAGCAGTAGGTGCCGTCGTCCTTTGCGTAGACGTACTTGCCGGTAAACGGGCGTTCGGTGGCCTTGCGACGGAGCACGTCGTACTGCTCGGGACTCAGCTCGTCGCGCCACTCCTCTTCGGTCTTCGCTACCTGATAACTCATCTCTACCTCCTCAGCAGGGGCCCATTGTCCCCCGTTCGTCGCGCTATGTGTCAGCGCCGCCGGCCTATCTCCTGTCGCATCCGACGTTCCGCGTCCCTCGTTGCGATGTCGGCCCGCCGGTCGTAGGTCTTCTTGCCGCGCGCGATTGCGATCTCCGCCTTTGCGATGCCGTGCTTGAAGTACATCCGTAGAGGGACCAGCGTCCTTCCCTGCTGGGCCGACGCAACCTTGAGGCGCTCTATCTCGCCGCGATGAAGCAACAGCTTGCGCGGCCGCATCGGCTCGTGGTTCTGCTTGTTGCCGTGGGAATAGGGGCTGATGTGACACTGCATGAGCCAGACCTCGTCGCCGTTGACGGTCGCGTAGGCGTCGGCGAGGTTCACTTTTCCGTCACGGCAGGACTTGACCTCGGTGCCGACGAGCACGAGGCCGGCTTCGAGCGTGTCCTCGATCGTGTAGTCATGTCGCGCCCTTCGGTTCTGGGCGATCAGCTTCGTGGGCGGCCCCTGTGTCGACCGAGCCATGATCAGCTCTGCGCCTGAGAGGCCGCCACCTGCTCGAGCACCGCGAAGGCTTTGCGCTTCTGCGCATTCCGCTTGTTGTCCTCGATGACGACGTCGGGCTCGATGCCCTCGCCGTCGATGTTTTCGCCATCCGGCGACAAATACGTCCCGGTCGTCAGCTTCACGGCCGACAAGTCGGACAGACCGATGATGTCTTGGACCGAACCCTTGCCAAACGTCTGGGACCCCACGAGCTTGCCGCGCCCTTGATCCTGAAGCGCGTTGGCAACTATCTCTGATGCGCTCGCCGTTCCCCCGTTTACGAGCACCACCAGGGGGATGTCCTCGAACGCATCTCCCTCGGCTTCGTAGACGATCTCACCCGACGAGCCGCGGTAGGTCACGATCTCGCCTTCCTCGATGAAGACCGACGCAACCGAAATCGCCTCGCTGAGGAGACCGCCGCCGTTGTCGCGCAGATCGAGCACGATCCCGCGCGCGCCTTGTTCCTTCAAGTTCTCGACCTTGCGCTCGAGCTGTTGTCCGGCCCCCTTCGCGAAGCCGTAGAGCTGGATATAGCCGACGTCGTTCTTCGTTATCCGCCCGCGCAGGTTGGGGAAGGCAATCTCGGCGCGGGTGATGTCGAAGTCGATCTTCTCGCCATCGCGCACGACGGTAACGGTGACCTCGGTCCCCGGTGCCCCCTTGACCATCGATACCGCTTCCTCGATAGACATCCTCGCGACTGGCTCGCCGTCGACCGCGTAGATGACGTCGCCGCGCTTCAAGCCCTCCGCCGCGGCGGGCGTCGCCGGGATCACCGAGAGGATCTCGAGGGTCTCACCATCCTGGTTGAGGTTGACGCCGATGCCCGAGAACGAGCCGGTCGAGTAGTCGAGGAAGTCCCGGTACTCCTTGGGGTTGTAATAGAGCGCGTAGTCGTCGCCCTCTTTGACGACCTCGAGCATCGCCTTGACTGCGGCGCGGGTCAACTCCTCTTCGCTCGGCGGATCGGCCGACTCCGTCAGGATCTTGTCGTACGCCTCCTCCACGACCTCGAAATCGTCCCGTCCGCTTCCGAGCAGGGGAAGTGTGCCGTCGACGTCGACCGACGCTCCCGCGGCAAAGCCGCCGAGACCGACGACCAGCAAGGCGACGATCAGCATGATGGTCTTCAGACCCTTGTCCATGAAACCAGGGTAAAGCGGCCGTGGGACCTAAGTCGGCGCGTGACGCATAGGGGGGCCCCCCAGCTGCGAGGTGGCGCCGGAAAAGCTCGCTGCAGAGAGTGGCCTACTGGAGGTAGGGCATGGGGTCGACCGGCGCCCCGTTCACGCGCACCTCGAAGTGGAGGTGGGGGCCGGTGCAGTAACCCGTGCACCCGACCGCGCCGATCTGGGCGCCGCGCGACACGACCTGTCCGCTCGACACCGAATAGCCCGAGAGGTGGTTGTACGTGGTCGAGATACCGCCGCCGTGGTCGACGACGACGACGTTTCCGTAGCCGCTCATCGCTCCCACGTAGGAGATTCGTCCATCGCCCGCCGCATAGACGCCCGCACCGTAGGGCGCGGCGATGTCGATCCCGGCGTGGAGCCGAGTGTCTCCAAAGATCGGGTGCACGCGGTATCCGAACGGCGAGGTGAGGGGGCCCGACGTCGGCCACATGAACGTGCCGCCGGCATCTGAAGGAGGCGGTCCCGAGGGCGTCCCGGTCGTCTCGGCGGCCTGCTCGGCGATGATCGCTTCAATGCGGTCCGAGTCCGCCTCGAGCTGCGCGACCCATTCCTCGAGCTGCGCCTCGCGCTCCTCGGCGTCGGCGAGCAGCATCTTCTTGGAGCGGAGGATGTTCTCCTTCTCGGCAAGGGCAGCGCTACGCTCCTCGCGGATCTCCTCGATGCTCGCGCGGTCCTCTTCGAGCTCGACTTTCTGGGCGACGATCTCGTCTTTTTGCTTCTCGACCTCGTCGCGCTTCTCTTCGGTCGCGGCCTCGAGCGCTTCGATCTCCTCGATCAGCTCGGCTTCGGCCTCGAGACTGCTCTCGTAGTACTCGACGCGGTCGACGAGGTCGGCGAACGAGGTTGCGGATAGGAGCCCGTCGGCGGCTGCGGCAGGGCCGGCCTTGTAAGCCTCGACCGCCTTGGCCTCCATCAGGTCGGTTCTGCGAGTGAGGCGGTTGCCGAGGCGCTCGAGCTCTTCGCTCAGGGCACCGAGCTCTCGCTGGGCCGCGGCGAGCTCGTCTTGGACCTCGGCTATCTCGGCGTCGAGCTCGGCGAGGTCGCCTTCGAGCACGTCGATCTTCGCGACGATCTCTTCGCGTGCCTCATCCAGACCCTCGATGTCGCCGTGGAGATGCTCCTGCTCCTCCTCGGCGGCGGCGATCTTCTCCTGGGCGCGCTCCTGCTTCGCCTCGATCTCCTCGAGACGCTCCTCGGGTCCGGCGATCGCCGGGACCGCAAGAGCCGAGAGCGCGGCGACGAGCAGGACGAACGTCGAGCCACGCCCTCTAAGCCGTGAGAACCGCATCCAAACCATCCTAAGCAACAGTAGTCACACCAGCAACACCAGTAACAGACCGCGCGGCCACGTTCCGGGGGTCGGTTCCCAGCCGCTGCGCCCTAGGAGTTGTATCGGCGCGGGAGGGACGCCGTTTTAGGTGGAGAGAGCAGTTTCAAGGTCGCCGGCTCGATCAAGCCAGGATGCTTTGGGGGCAAAAGGTGAGCCGAGAGCGCGCCTTTTACCCCGAAGCTCGGGCGTGGGTGTGGCTAGACCTCGAGGAAGCGGCGGAGCGCCATCCCCGATCCGATGAGCCCGACGAGCACGCCTCCGGCGGCGAGCGCCAACAGGACCTGGGCGATCTCGGTGCTCGTGAAGGTGAACACCTGCCGGAGGAACTGGAAGGCCTCGCCGACGCGTGGGAACAGGAACAGGTTCGTCGCCAGGACGATGCCGCCGGCGATGATCGCTCCCA
>JALZCA010000057.1 GCA_030863285.1 Actinomycetota bacterium
GTTCGGGGCTGATGTTGATGTCGCCCGGTCCGTGAGGTGCGTGTTCGACCATGCGAGGAACGGCCCCCGGGCGCGACAGCTGCAGTTGGACTTCGGCGCGCTGAGCAAGCCGGGCCTCTACCTCACGCATCAGCTCCTCGATGTCGAGCGAGACCTCGGCGTCGGCTTCCTCCGCCCCCGGCTCCCAGGAGAACTCGCCGGCCTCCCAGCACATGAGCTCGTAGGCGGCCTCCTCGACCTGGGCGCGCAGCGCCTGCTGGAGGTCGGCGGGCGTCACGGCCTCCGAAGCCACCAACACGCGCCCGAGCCGATCTCCCGACGTCGCGTGTACATCCAGGGCCTGCCTCAGTTGGGCGGGGCTTATCTTTCCCGCTCCCACGAGTTTCTGGCCGAGGCGCGAGTTCGACAACTCGGTCTCTGCGTAGGTGACTTCTCCTTGGGAAAAGGTGATCCGCCCGGTCCCGGCCTTGCGCGCTACGTGCAGGGTCCCGCTCTTCTTCGAGAAAGCGAGCATGCGGAGGATCTCCGGGAGCGTGAAGTCGTCAAGCGTGCCGCGGAACATGGTTCCTTCCTATCGCATGAGCAATCCGGTGGCGCGCACGGATCGCAGACCCGAGCATTCGCCGACGACTCTTGGTGGTGTCCGAACGCCTCGAAGGTGCGACGCGTCCGAACATTTCTTCGGCAGAACGCGCTCCGAAGTTGAACGCTCCCGGCGGAGGATTACGCGCCGAGCGCGCGTATGGCGGCGGCCGACATCATCGCGAGCGCCGGGTCGCTCCCCGTCCAGATGCGAAACGACAGCGCGGCCTGATGGATCAACATGCCGAGACCGCCCCATGCCTCTGCGCCGGCGGCGCGGGCCGCTTCCATGAGGGGCGTGACGGGAGGGTCGTAGACGAGGTCGCACACGACCTGGCCCGGGCGCCAGCGCGCGCCCTCGAGCACCCTCTCGCCGCGCATCCCCAGCGGCGTTGCGTTCACGACGAGGTCGAACTCGGCGGCGACGCGTTCGATCTCGCCCCACGCGACGACCTCGGCGTGTTGGCGTTGCGCGAGTGAGACGATCGCCTCTCCCCTTTGCTCGGTACGGGCGGCGATCGAGATGCTCTGAGCGCCGAGGTCGTCAAGCGCGGAGACGACCGCGCGCGCGGCCCCCCCGGCCCCGAGCACGAGCGCCTTCTTACCCGTCGCATCCACCCCCGCGTCGGCGCTGAGGAACTCGCGGAAGCCGTCGACGTCGGTGTTGTGGCCCACTAGCGACCCGCCAACTCGTTGGATCGTGTTGACCGCGCTCGTCCTGCGCGCGTCGCCCGAGACGTCGTCGAGCCACTCGATGACGGTCTCCTTGTGCGGCATGGTCACGTTCGCCCCTCCGGCCCCGAGGGCGCGCAGTCCCGCGACCGCCGGCCCCAGCTCCTCGGGGGGAACCGGCCAGGTCAAATAGACCCAGTCGAGGCCGAGACTCCTGAACGCAGCGTTGTGGATCGTCGGCGACAGCGTGTGGTCGAGAGGCCAGCCGAGGATGCCGGCGAAGTGCGTGACCCCTCTCAACACTCGAGGCTTTCGTAGACGGCCTTGTTCTCGAGGAACTCCTCGTAGGTCTCGCTGAACGCGTGATTGCCCTCGCAGTCGACGAGCACGTAATAGAGGAGGTCGCTCTCGGCGGGGTTCAGCGCGGCCCTCAGCGATTCCTCTCCCGGGGCCCCGATAGGAGTGGGCGGCAGGCCCAGCTCCTCGCGCGTGTTGTAGGGCGAATCGCGTTCGAGGTCCTCGGTCGTGAGCTCACGCCCGCGCTCGCCGATCCCGTAGATGATCGTCGCGTCGATTCCGAGCGGGATGTCTTGCTCGAGCCGGTTGTAGATAACGCTTGCGATCTTGGGTCGCTCGGAGTCGATGCGGCTTTCAGCTTCGATCATCGACGCGACGATGACGGCCTCGTAGGGAGTGATCCCGAGTCGCGCCGCGCCGCGCGCTCCGGCCGCGGCGAACCGCTCGTCGAACTCGTCGACGAGCTTCTTCACGACGTCGGCCTCGTCCTCTTTCTCGGAGATCTCGTAGGTCGCGGGAAATAACAGTCCCTCGAGGGTCTCGACGCCATCGGGCTGCCACCGTGAACGGATCTGTCCCGAAGTCGCCGCGTCCATGAAGCGCTCCGCCGAGCCACCCGCGTTCGCCTCGTAGGTCGAGGCCATCTCCTCGAGCCACGATCCCTCGGGGAAGGTCACCTCGACGATCGGCGGGATCTCGGGCCCCTTCTCCAGCGCGGCGAGAGCGTCTTTCGCCGACAGCCCCCGGGACAGCGTGTACTTGCCGGCCTGGATGTCCGGCAGACCGCCTTCGGTATACGCGGCGATGCGGAAGCCGAGGGCGGAGTCGATCACGCCCTTTTTCTCGAGGATGTCGCCGATCGTCGACGTCCCGGCCCCCTTGGGGATCGTGAGCGTGACCTTGCCCGATGGGTCGCTCTCCTTTAGCAGCCCTACCGAGCGGAGCCAGAGCAGGGCCGGTAGGGCCAGCAACGCGCAGATCAGCACCAGGACCCCAAGACCGGCCACGGCGCGCCCTCTGGGCGTCAGGCGCGTGGTCACGAGCGTGCGTCCAGGTAGTCCTGCAGCATCAACTGGGCCGCGACCGCGTCCTTCATGTCCTTCTGTCTCTTCGCGGTGACCCCCGCCTCGCGCAGGCGACGGCCCGCCGCAACGCTCGTCAAGCGCTCGTCGAACTCCTCGACCGAGACTTCGATCGCTGCGCGCAGAGACGACACGAATTCCTGTTGCGCGTCTACCGCCGCGCCCGGGGCGCCCGAGAGGTGCAGCGGCCGCCCGACCACGACCAGCTCGACGCCGCGCTCGCTAACCAGCTCGGCGATGCGCGCGACGGGATCACGCTCGCGCGCGTCGATGACCTCGAGCGGACGAGCCCAGCGCGTCTCGTTGTCGGCGATCGCAACACCGGTTCGGCGCTCCCCGGGATCCACGCCGAGGATCACCTACCGAGAGCGGCTCGCGCCGCAGCGGCCACCGCCTCGATCGCTTCGTCGATCCTCTCCGCGGCCCGGCCCCCCGAGATCGCGAGCTCCGGCTTGCCGCCGGCCCCCCCGCCGAGCATCTCCGCGCCGGCCGCCAGGAGATCCCGGGCCGAGATGCCTCGTCCGGCGACGTCCTTGCTCACTGCCGCCACGAGGTTGGCGCGCCCGTCGCCGGCCGCTCCGAGCACGACGATCGACGAGCCCAAGTTGCCCTTGAGCTTCTGGGCGAGCTGGCGCAGGTTGTCCACCCCGGTATCTCTGCGCGCGACGACGAGACGCGTGCCGTCGAGGTCGATCGCATCGGCCGCCAGTCGGGCCGCGTCCTGGTCCGCGGACGCGCGCTCGATCGCGGCGAGCTTGCGCTCCATCTCCTTTTGTTGCTCGACCAGACGCTCGACGCGCCCGGCGACCTCCTCGGGCGCGGCTTTGAGCGTGTCGGCCGCCTGTTGGAGCACCTCGACGCGCCGCTGCAGAAAGGACAGCCCGTGACCACCGACCAGCGCCTCGACCCGTCTGAGGTTCGCGCCCACCGATCCCTCGGCGGTCACGACGATCACGCCGATCTGGCTCGTGTGCGGGACGTGCGTGCCTCCGCACAGCTCTTTGGAGTAGTCCCCGACCTCGACGACCCTCACGAAGTCCCCATACTTCTCGCCGAAGATCGCCATCGCCCCGATCGAGCGGGCGAAGTCGTAGCTCGTCTCGTAGGCGCGCACCGAATCGTCTGTCTCGACCCGGCCCTGCAGCTCCGCGGAGATGTCACGCACCCGTTCGTCTCCCAGCGCTTCGTAATGGTTGAAGTCGAAGCGCAGACGGCCGGGCTCGACCAACGAACCCGCCTGGCGGGCGTGGTCGCCCAACCGGTCCCGCAAAATCCAGTGGAGGATGTGGGTTGCGGTGTGCGCGCGCTGGCACTCGATGCGCCAGCTCTCGTCGACGACCGCTTCGACTGCATCGCCCACCGCGAGCTCGCCTGTCTCGACCCTGACGCGATGGCCGATAAGACCCGGGACGATCCGGCGGGTGTCGACCACACGCCCGCTCCCGGAAGAGCCGACGATCAGACCCCGGTCCCCGACCTGGCCTCCGCCTTCCGCGTAGAAGACGGTCTTGTCCAGAACCACTTCGACCTCGGCCCCTTCGCTCGCGGCGGTCAACGACGTCACCCCGTCGCTGATGCCGATGACGCGGCCCGTCGTACGCAGGTGCTCGTAGCCGTCGAACTCGGTCGTCGAGTACTCGTCGACCAGAGGTGCGAGAACGGTCGCCGCTTCGTCGTGCAGTCCGGCGCCGCGCGCCGCACGCGCTCGCTCCCGTTGTTCCTGCATCAACCGGTCGAAGGTCGCATGATCGACGCCGAGCCCGGCATCCGCCGCGATCTCGTTGGTCAGGTCGACCGGGAAGCCGAAGGTGTCGTGGAGGCGAAAGGCGATGTCACCCGGCAAGACGCCCGACTGTTTCGCCTTGCCGATCTCTCCTTGCAGGACGCTCTCGCCTTGTTTGAGCGTCGTAGCGAAACGCTCCTCTTCGCGCGCCGCGACGTCCGCGATGAAGTCGCGCCGGGCGCGCAGCTCTGGATAAGCGTCTCCCATGAGGTCGAGCGTCTGATCGATGAGGTCGACAAGGATCGGCTCCTCGCGACCGAGCAGGCGAGCATGACGGATCGCGCGTCGCATGACCCGCCGCAAGACGTAGCCTCGCTCCTCGTTCGACGGCAAGACGCCGTCACCGATCAAGAAGGTCAATGACCTCCCGTGGTCGCCGAGCACGCGCAATCCCATGTCGGTGCGCGGATCGGAACCGTAAGAACGTTTGGTGAGCTCCTCCGCCCGCTTGACCATGCCGCCCATGGTGTCGGTTTCATAGATCGAGTCGGCCTTCTGTAAGACCATCGCAAGTCGTTCGAGCCCGGCCCCCGTGTCGATGTTCTTGTTCGGGAGATCGCCGACCGGCTGGATCTGGTCGTTGCACTCGCTCTGCATGAACACGAGGTTCCAGATCTCGAGGTAGCGGTCCTCGTTCTCGGCGGGGCCCTGGTCGGACGCCTCGCCGAAGCGCTCGCCGAGGTCGACGAAGATCTCCGAGCACGGTCCGCACGGACCCGCGACTCCGGTCGACCAGAAGTTGTCCTTGCCGTCCCGGGCGATGATTCGTTCGGGCCGCACCCCGACCGCGTCGGCCCAGATCTGACGCGCCTCATCATCGGTCGGATAGATCGTCACCCACAGCAGCTCGGGGTCGAGCCCATAGCTCTCGGTCACGAGCTCCCACGCCCAGGGACACGCCTTTTCCTTGTAGTAGTCGCCGAACGAGAAGTTCCCGAGCATCTCGAAGAAAGTGAGGTGGCGCGTGGTCTTACCGACTTCGTCGATGTCGGTGGTGCGAAAGCACTTCTGGATGGTCATCGCCCGGTCGAACGGCGGCGTCTGCTCGCCGAGGAAGTAGGGCTTGAACTGGTTCATCCCCGCGTTCGTCAACAGCAAGGTGGGATCGTTCGGAACGAGAGAGGAGGACGGGACGCGCGTGTGCTCGCGTTCCTCGAAGAACGCAAAGAAGCGGTCTCGGATCGAGCCAGAGTCCATGCGGGGTCGAAGCGGTGGCGCTAGGTGGAGCCGCTGCGCTGCTTGGCCTCCAGCCGCTGGTTGACCTTGTCCAGCAACGAGCCCGTCATCGCACTCGGCGACCACTGCGCGCGCTTGCTCTCGAGCCAGCGGTCGACCTGGAGGGCGGCGGCCGCGCCGAGAGCCACCAACAACAGTCTCTTGATCATCCCGGCACCCTATCGCCCGCGGCGCTCGGAAGGCGCATCCGGCGACGCCGGTCCCCGGTCGCGCAACGCCTCTTGCAGCTCTGCCTCCCGTCCGCGGATCGCCTTGAAGTAACGCTTCCCTGCTAGATCGTCGGGCAGGTACGTCTGCTCGACGTACCCGCCGTGCGCGTGCGGGTACTCGTAGCCCTTGCCGGCCCCCGTCATGCGGGATGCCGCGGCGTGCGAGTCGCGCAAGTGGTTGGGAACCGCGAGGGGGCCGGACGAGCGCACGTCCTCCTCGGCGGTCCAGATCGCAACCGCGGACGCGTTGGACTTCGGTGCGAGGGCGAGATAGGCGGCCGATTGCGCGAGGTTGAGCTTGGCCTCCGGAAGACCGACGAACTCGAGAGCGTGATGAGCGGCAACCGCGACCTGAAGGGCGGTCGGGTCCGCGTTGCCGACGTCTTCCGAGGCGAAGATCACCATGCGGCGAGCGATGAAACGCGGGTCCTCGCCGGCGTCCAACATGCGCGCCATCCAGTAGACGGCCGCGTCGGGATCCGATCCCCTCATCGACTTGATGAACGCGCTGATGACGTCGTAATGCCAGTCCCCGGCCTTGTCGTAGGGAAGGGCACGGCGCTGCAGCGCCTCCTCGGCGGTCGCGAGATCGATAGTCCCGCTGGTCGACGCGATGAGGCTCGCCGCCTCGAGGGCGTTTAGGGCCGACCTCGCGTCGCCTCCCGAAGCCCGGGCGACGTGGTCGAGAGCGTCTTCGTCGGCATTGAGGTCGAGGCTACCGAGGCCGCGCTCTTCATCGCGCAGAGCGCGCTCGAGGATCGTTCTGACGTCTTCCTCGCTCAGGGGATTGAGGCGGAACAGGATGCTGCGCGACATGAGCGGTGCGTTGACCTCGAACGAGGGGTTCTCGGTCGTAGCCCCCACGAGGATGATCCAGCCGTTCTCCACCGCCGGCAGGAGCGCGTCCTGCTGCGCCTTGTTGAAGCGGTGGATCTCGTCGAGGAACAGAAGGGTCTTTGCGCCCTGCTGACCGAGGCGCTCGCGCGCCTCGTTGATGACCTTGCGGACTTCCGCTACTCCTGCGGTCACCGCGGAACGGGCCTCAAAGTGGGCATCGCTCGCGTTGGCGATCACATGGGCAAGCGTGGTCTTCCCCGACCCGGCCGGTCCCCACAGGATGATCGAGGACAGGTCACCGGACGAGACGAGCGCGCGCAGGGCGCGACCCGGCCCGAGGACGTGGGTCTGGCCGACGATCTCGTCGAGGTTGCGCGGCCGCATGCGCGCCGCGAGAGGGGCGTACTCGGCAAAGCGCTGCTCGAGGGACGAGCCGAAGAGGTCCACGAACCCATGCTCCCACGCCCCGCGCCCGCATTTTTGTGCACCCGCGCAGGGTTCTCACCCACTCTCGTGCACAAGAATCTGGAGGCGCGGGTTTTCGTGCACCGGGGCCGGCGCTGCGCCCGCTTCCGTGCACAAAAATCGTGGGTTAGGAGTCGGGCTTGGGGGCGATCGTCTTGAGGTGGAGGGCCTTCAGTTGCTCGTCGCTCACGGGGGCCGGCGCGCCGGTCAGCGGGTCGAAGGCGCTCTGCGTCTTGGGAAACGCGATGACCTCGCGGATGTTCTCCTCGCCTGCCGCCAGGGCCACGATCCGATCGATGCCGGGCGCTATCCCGCCGTGTGGCGGGACACCGTAGCGGAACGCATTGAGCAGGAAGCCGAACTTCTCCTCGGCCTCGTCACGCGACATCCCGAGCGCAGCAAAGACTCGCTGCTGGATCTCGCGGTCGTGGATCCGGATGCTGCCGCTGGCCAGCTCCCAACCGTTGAGCGTGATGTCGTAAGCCTTCGAGAGGACGCGCCCCGGATCCGATTCGAGGTACTCCACGGTGTCCTCGACGATCCCGGTGAAGGGGTGGTGGCTGAAGCTCCAGTCCTCGGTCTCGTCGTTCCATTCGAACCAGGGGAAGTCGACGATCCACACGAAGCGCCACGCGTCGGGGTCCGACGGGTCGACCTTGGGGATCAACTCGTAACGCTCTGCAAGCCGCACCCGCAGCGCGCCCAACACCTTGTGGACGACCGACCTGCGCGCGTCGGCAACGATCAAGATCAGGTCGCCTTCTCTCGCGCCGGTCGTCGCGCTCAGACTCCCCCGCTCGTCGTCGTTCAGGAACTTGTCTATCGGCGAACGAAGCCCCTCGGCGGTGACACCCATCCACACGAGCCCGCCGGCCCCCAGGGCCTTCGCCTCGTCGACGAGGGCGTCGAGATCCTTGCGTCCGAGGTCTCCCCGACCCTCGAGGACAAGAGCCTTGACCGCTCCCCCATCGTCCAATACCGAGCGAAAGACTTTCACCCCGGTTGAGGCGAAGACTCCGGCGAGATCGACGAGCTCCATTGCGTAGCGCGTGTCGGGCTTGTCCGAGCCGAAGCGATCGAGCGACTCGGCATGAGAGAGACGGGTGAAGTCGGGCAGCTCGACGCCGAGCACATCGCGCCACACCACCTTGAACATCCGCTCGGTGATCTCGAGGACGTCTTCGACCTCAGCGAACGACATCTCGAGGTCGAGCTGGGTGAAGTCGGGCTGTCGGTCGGCGCGCAGGTCCTCGTCCCGAAAGCACCGAACGATTTGGTAATAGCGATCGAGTCCCGCAACCATCAGCAACTGCTTGAAGATCTGCGGCGACTGCGGGAGTGCGTAGAAAGTGCCCGGGTGCAGCCGCGCGGGCACGAGATAGTCGCGCGCGCCCTCCGGCGTCGCGCGGGTGAGCATCGGCGTCTCGACTTCGACGAAGCCCTCGGCGTCGAAGAAACGCCGTATGGCCGAGATGATCTGGTGGCGCAGCTTGAGATTGCGCTGCATCTCGGGCCGACGGAGGTCGAGGTAGCGGTATTGCAAGCGAAGCATTTCGTCGACCGCGCGGTGGGAATCGATCTGGAAGGGCGGCGTCTCCGCGCGCGACAGGATCTCGAGGCCGTCGACTGCGACTTCGACGTCACCGGTCGCGAGGTTCGGATTCGACGTCCCCTCCTTGCGCTCGCGTACCTCGCCCTCGACTCTGACGCAGAACTCGCTGCGCAACTGCTCGGCAGTCGCGTGCGCCTCCGCGGC
>JALZCA010000106.1 GCA_030863285.1 Actinomycetota bacterium
CCTTCGACACGACAGGAACGAGTGGGGTCTCGAGCTACTCGCTCGATTTCGGAGACGGTCAACAAACCCAGGGGCGAGGACCTCCACCGACGCAGATCGTCCACCTCTACCAGAACGTGTCTGACTACACCGCAACCCTCTCGGTCCTCTCGGGAGACGCGAGGTTTACGGACTCCGTCACAATCTCGGTGACGGAGCCGACCCCCACACCCACGCCGACGGAGACGCCGACGCCCACCGCGGCCGCGTCGCCGACCGCGCCCGACAGGGGCGAGCAACCGGGGCGGGACGAGCCCGGGGACGACGAGGATCCCGACGCTCAGGAGGCGGCCGCCGCCGGGGCGGACGACTCGGACCGTTCGTTGTTCGTCAGATCGGTGCGCGATCCGTCCGAGCTCTCGTTCGATCCGCGCCTGCTGGCAGAGGTTCTGTTGCTGACCGGTCTGCTGGTGTTGCTCATCGGTTTTCCCGCTGAGATGTTTAACGCCACGCTGCTCGAGCACTACCAGGAGATCTCGGGCTGGTTCCGTGGAAAGTGGATCGATAGGGCAAGGCAGCGGCTCTCCGAGCTTCACGGAGCGGTGGTGGCAGTCGGCTTCGCCTTTTTCGGTGCCTTGATCCATGCCAACCTCGAGCCTCATTTCGGTTTCGACCGCGCGTCTCTGGCTCTGTTCACCGGGATCTTCCTGACGTTCCTCGCTATCTCGTTCCTCTACGACGTGTTGAGAAAGTTGCACCTCCACCGGCATCACGAGCTTCCCAGCCGTCTTCGCGCACAGGCGCTCGGCATGATCGTCGCGGCGGTGCTCGTGTTCTTCTCGCGCGTCGGGGACTTCCACCCGGGCTACATGTACGGTCTTTTCACCGCGCTGGTCTACGGACGAGACCTGCACGATCATTACCACGGCCGCGCTCTGGCGCGCGCTTCGGTACGACTGTTCGCCGTTGCAGTCATCGCCTGGTTCGCGTGGATACCCGTAAAGCACATGGCCGAGGAGCCCGGCGCGAGCTTTTGGATCCTCACGCTCGATGCCAGCCTCGCGGTGCTGTGGGTGGGGGGCATCGCCGCGATCGTCTTCGGCCTCGCTCCCTTGCGTTTTTTCTATGGCGAGACGGTCAAGAAGTGGAGTCTCTGGGGTTGGCTGGCCATCTACGTTCCCGGGGTCTTCATGTTCGTCTACACGCTCGTTCACCCCGAGCGCGGCCTCTACGGGAGCTCGGAGGAAGCTTCGCTGTTCTCCGTCATGTTGTTGTTCGTTTGCTTCGGAGCTGCATCGCTTGCGTTCTGGGGCTATTTCAAGGTGCGCGATGCCAGAAGAGATGCACGGGCCGCTCACGGACCCGACCAGCCGCCGGCCGGATCGACGCGCCCCCGCGCGGGATGAGACCGCGGGCATCACTTCGGAGCTCCGACGCCGGGACGTCGGGTATCCGACAGGACGAGGTCGTTCGGGTGTCGGGTTCGCGACAAATCCGTAAAAGCACTTCCCGTAGCCTCCTTCGATAACTACAGTCCCTTCCAGGGACAGGTACCGAAAGCGGGGCGGATGGGAACCCAACTAGACGACCAGAGGTCTCCGAGGACGAGAGTCTTCTATCTCGGAGTGCTCGCCGTCGGACTCGTCGTCACACTCGGGTTGGCCGTGTTCGCCGACGTCTCGGTCCTCACCGGAGCCTCCGACGACGCCGGCCCGACCGACAGTGTTGCGCGCCGCGATGACGAGCGCTCCTCTGCCGGTGAACGGGATCGGCGCGGCACGAGCACCGGTGAAGAGGTCTCCTCCGACGAGAACCTCACCCCCGAGCGGCCGATCGAGGAAAGGATCGATCGACCAGTCGAGACCGTGCCGCCAACCGAGGAGCCCGTCGACGAGCCAACCGAGGAACCGGTCGACGAACCAACCAAGGAGCCCACCGACGAGACGACGGATCCGCCCGTCGATGGACGAGGTGAGGATCCCACCGACGGCGAGACGGAGCCACCGACGGAAGAACCGACGGAGGATCCCGGCGACGGTGGCGCGGACCCCCCAGTTGACGAGGGAGAGCGGCGGCCCACGGACAAGGGCACGGACCCGCCCGCCGACCCGGACAAGCCCGACGAGGAACCCACCGACCCGGACGAGCCCGACGCGCCGGACGAAGTTGAAACCGATGATCCCGCCGGCGCTCCCGACCCAAATGAGGACGGCAAGCGCCCGAGAGGGGACAACGACGAGCCCGGGGACTCTCCGGGTTCGGGCGGCCAAGGCCCTCCCGGCTCGGAGCCCGGTTCGCCCAATAGGGAATGGCGGATGTGGCTCTCGGGCAACGGCCCCCTGAGCGACGACCGGTCGGACTTGGTGAGCTCGATACGCGACGCCCCCGAGTTGTCGCTTACTCCTCGTGCTGTGGCGGAGTCGGTGCTGCTCGCTGCCCTCCTCATCTTGCTCATCGGTTTCCCGGCGGACATGTTCAACGCCACGCTGCTCGAGCACTACGACGAGATCGCGGGGTGGTTCAGCTGGCCCTGGTTGAAGCGTTTTCGTTCGTGGGTGGCCGGACTGAACAGCGGCGTCGTCGCGGTGGGGTTCGCCGCAACCGGCGCCTTGATCCATGCGCAGTTAGACGCTCATTTCGGTTTCGACAGAGGATCGATGGCGACGCTTTTGGGCTTGTTCTTGACGTTCCTGATCATCTCGCTGGTCTACGACGTAATGCGCGGGGGGCACCTGCGACGACAACACGGGCTCCAGACGAGATTGAGGGCTCAGATGATCGGGATGGTGATCGCAGCCGTGTTCGTGCTGGCATCGCGACTTGGCAACTTCCACCCCGGTTACATGTACGGCCTCTTTACGGCCCTCGTGTACGCGGACGCGCTGCACGATCGACACCATGGGCGGGCCCTGGCGATTTCGTCGCTCCGGGTGCTGGGCGTGGCGTTCGCCGCGTGGATAGCCTGGATCCCGGTCAAGAACATGGCCGAACAACCGGACGCCTCGTTCTTCATCTTGACCGTCGACGCGATGCTTGCGGTGACCTGGGTTGCGGGACTCGCGGCGATCGTCTTCGGGCTGGCGCCCCTTCGGTTCTTCTACGGCGAGACCGTCAAGAAGTGGAACTTCTGGGCGTGGGCGGGGATATGGGGGACCGGCGTTTTGATCTTCGCCTACACGATCGTGCATCCCGAACAGGGCATGTTCGGCACGTCCGAAGAGGCCTCGCTCTTCTCGGTCATGGCGCTGTTCGTCGCGTTCGGGGCGTTCTCGGTTGCGTTCTGGGGATACTTCCGTCTCCGCGAGGTGAGGAGGCGCTCGACCGCGGGCGCGTCGGTCTCTTAAGAGCCGAGCTCCTGCGGTTCAGATGAACAGGGCCGTGGTACCCCAGCCTGCGGCTACCAACATCGCGACGACCGCCGCGGTGAGGGTAATGACGCCGCCACCGCGCAGTCCGAGGACGGCGCCGAGACCCAGCAGGATCGCGGCAAGAGCGAGCAGGGACAACGAGAAAAGGGCGCGACTGATGCGACTTCCGTAGCGATCCGCTGCGCGCACCTGCTCGCGCTGCTCGTCTGCTATCGCGCCGATGTCGTCGTTGTCGGATAGAAGGACTTCGCGCGCGACTGGATCCAACTCGGTGGAGGCTGCGGGAGCGTCTTCTATCTCCTTCGAGATGTCCAACAATCGCTGTGCCACTCGCTCGTCTGCCAGCGCAAGGGCGAGCCCGAGCTCACGGTTCGGTGACCGCTCCCAACGAACCGCCGCTTCGAGGCTGGTCAAGTGGCTCGCCTGTTGCGATCCGAAAACGGCCGCGTCTCGAGGGCCGGTAGCGGCGATCTTCCCGAAGATCTCGACGGACAGGTTGGCCGCGCGAATCGAGGACTCCTCCCAGTGTTGGTTTGAGTGCATCTCGAGAGTCGCTAGGAGCGCCGCGAGGATCGCAGCAAGACCGACCAACGTGGCCAGCGTCTTCTCGAATAGGTTCTCGCCCCTCGTCTTGTGAACGACTTCGATGTCCATCAGAGGACCTCGGTTATCGAGGCCGACACGATCCCCGCCACGAGGAACACGACGCCCGCCGCGAGCCATACGCGTCTTCGTCCCGGGAAGACGCGGGCCAAAGAACCAAAAAGAAAGGCAAACGCGACGGGGATGGTCGAGGCCATCATTCTGATTGCTTGGTGGCTGGTGTGATTCCCCTCGTCCAACTGCTCCTCGGGATCGAGGTCGAGGAACTGCGGCTGGTTAGCGCGTTCGGCAGCGAGCATCAGGACGGGGTCGAATCCTTCTTCGGTTCGGTAATCGGGATTCGACGCAAGTTCCGACGCCGGCAAGGCTTGCGCCAGGATCTCCTCCTGAATCGCCGTCTCGTATTGCAGAAAGGAAATCGTCGCGGGCGAGAAGGTTTCCCCCTTACTCAGCCGCTCGAGTTCCTCACTGCGAAAGCGGACCTCGGTGAGGGTCAGAGCCCGAGGGACCTCCACCCCGTACACGTAACGGATCTGCTCGACGTAAGCGGCGGCCTCTTTGACTTTGTCACGAGTGCCTTCCTGCAACGACGTCGCCGCGCTCGCGGCCAACGCGGAAGCACGGCCTCCAATGAGCGCTGCGACCACGGCTGCAGCAGTCAACAGGATGGCGACTCCGCTACCCTCGTGACGTTTGGGGACCGACGCGCCTGCGTCGGGCTGACATGCTGCCTGGCCCCCTTCTTGCATCCCCGCCTCCTTCTGCCCGCAGGATCGCCCCTTCTCGCCCGAACATGAGCCTACGTCAGGGGCCGAGACGACCAAAGGGCCGATAACGGATGATGCCCGACCTTGAACGAGCAGGATTCATTCTGCCGAGACCCAGCTCTATCTCTAGGCGAAGACGGTGCGCGAGGATGGAACTTGGAGCCGATGGATTTCGACCAGTTCGTGATGCGCGTGCAAGAGACCGGACGTCTCGATAGTCGCGAACAAGCCGAGGCAACGACAAGAACGGTCATCCGCCTACTTGCCGAACGCCTGGCTCCTGATGAGGGATCACAGCT
The DNA here is from genome assembly GCA_030863285.1 of Actinomycetota bacterium. The sequence goes on from JALZCA010000106.1 coordinate 5,017, forward strand.
GGTGACTCAGTTGCCTCGAGAGCTCGAGCAAGAGATAGCGCGCACGACCGGCGTTGGAGTTATCAAGTTTTCGATGAACGAGTTCCTGGAACGGGTTGAGGAAGAAACCGGAGTCGCCGGTCGCGCGAAGGCGGCGACGCGGGCACGAGCGGTGACTCGGGTTCTTGCGGATTCGGTTTCAACTGAAGAGGTCGGTGGCCTCGTCTCGCAGCTGCCGAAAAGCCTAGAGGATTTGACCCGTCCCAACGACCCTTGATCGCGCCCCGAGTCCGTTCCATCCAGCGAGTGAGTGCCTTGACGCGCCCACTCAGAAGCGGAACACGATCTGAATCGCATCGCGTTGCCGCGTTGCGAGATCGTTCACGACGACGGCCGCTTCGTCTACGTCCACGACATCTGTGATGACGTGGCGGCGGATCTGGGCGCCTGCGGTACCCAACAGGGCAAGTGTCTCCTCGGCCAATCGTCGTCTATCCCACTCGAGCGAGGCTCCCCGAGGAACCCGTGCGACCTGAGCGCACCTGATCGACAGGCCATTGTGGTGGAACTCATCTCCCAAATGGACGTCGCCGGCGCCTTCTTGGTAGAAGGCTAGGTCGATCACGGTTCCTTGAGGGCGCAGAGTCCGAAGAGCAGAAGCAAGGTAGGACGTGCGACCGCGACACTGGAAGACAAAATCTGCCCCTCGATCGCCTGGTGCGTGGCGCCATCGATCCTTGGCGTAATGCCAAGGATCGATCGCCGTCTCATCCACGG
>JALZCA010000134.1 GCA_030863285.1 Actinomycetota bacterium
ACGTTCCGGCTCGTCGCCCCAACCGGTGATGCTGCGGTGCGGCTGTCGGTGCTGGGACAGCACAACGTGGCGAACGCGCTCGCAGCCGCCGCTGCATGTGCCGCGGCAGGTCTGGACGTCGCGACGATCGCCGCCGGCCTCGGTGCATACCAGGGGGTCGAGCGTCGCTTCGAGCGTCGCGGTGAAGCCGCGGGCGTCGTGGTCATTGACGACTATGCGCATCATCCGACCGAGGTCAGGGCGACCCTCGCGGCAGCGCGGCCGGGGCCGTGGGAGCGCGTCGTGGCCGTGTTCCAACCGCATCGCTATTCGCGCACCCAGGCCCTGCACGACGCTTTCGGACAGGCCTTCGACGATGCCGACAGGATCGTAGTCACCGATGTCTACGGGGCCGGCGAGCAACCGGTTCCCGGCGTGTCCGGAAAGCTCATCGTCGACGCGGTCGCCGCTCACCTCCCCGGCCGCCCGGTGGCGTACCTCCCGCACCGCTCCGAGCTTGCGGGATACCTGCAGGCAACGGCGAGGCCCGGCGACGCGTTGCTCACGCTCGGCGCCGGAGACATCAGCACGCTCGGCGACGAGCTGCTCGACCGTCTCGGAGAGGCATCGTGAGCGAGGTCGAGCTGCGCGACAGATTGCGCGCCCGCCTGTCCGGACGCGTCGAACTCGATTGGCCACTCGCGCGCTTTACGACCTATCGCCTCGGTGGACCGGCGCGCGTCTACGTCGAGCCCGCTTCGGCGGACGACCTGCGCGCACTGGCCGAAGAGCTCAAGGACACAAGCGTGGATCTTCCCCTCCTCGTGTTGGGAAGAGGTTCGAACCTCGTCATCTCGGACAAGGGATGGCCCGGCGTGGTGGTGCGACCCGGGACGGCTTTCTCGTGGCTCGAGCCCGTCGCCGACGCCCCGCCGGAAAGGAGGGCGCCGCGCTTGCGCGCTGGATCTGCCACCGCGATGCCTTTGCTTGCGAACTGGGCCGCGCGCCGCGGGCTGAGCGGCCTCGAGTTCGCCATCGCCATCCCGGGCTCCGTCGGAGGCGCGGTCCGGATGAACGCCGGCGCGCACGGAACTGAGACGTCGGATTCGCTGCATGCAGCAACCATCTTCGATATCGAAAGGCTCGAGGTAGAGACGCGTCCCGGCGATGGTTTCGGTTTCTCGTACCGGCGGTCGAACCTCGACGAACGTCACTTCGTGGTAGACGCGACCTGGGCGCTCGAACAGTCGGATTCGGCGACGGTGCGCGACCGGATGGAAGGTTACCGGCGTCACCGCGCCGCTACTCAGCCCGGTGCCGTTCAGAACGCGGGGAGCGTCTTCAAGAACCCGCCCGGAGACTCCGCGGGCCGGCTCGTGGAAGCAGCGGGCCTCAAGGGGTGGCGGGTGGGAGGAGCCTCGGTGTCGACGCTCCACGCGAACTTCTTCATAGCCGGCGAGGGGTCTACCGCCAGGACGTCTTCGATCTCGTCCACGCGGTCCGCGCCCGCGTCGAGGCTCTCTTCGGGATCACCCTCGAGCCGGAGATCCGGTTCGTCGGTCCCTACGAGGAACCGAGCAAGCAGATGATCCCGGCGGTGCAATCGTGAGCACGGCCGCCCGCGTCCGCCCGGACCCACGGATCTCCCGCCGGCGTATGGCCGTGGCGCGGGCGCGCCGACGCCGCATCGCGTTGCGCGCCGGGGCTGCCGTCGCGGCCGCGTTCACCGTGTGGGCCATCCTGTGGTCGCCGTTGCTCGACGTCCGCCACGTCCGCGTGGTGGGCGGGCGGCATACGTCGTCGACCGACATCGCGGACGTCGCCGGGCTGAGCGAGAGAGACAACCTGTTGTTCGTCTCCTCGTCGTCCGTCGCCGCCAAGGCAGAGGAGCTGCCGTGGGTCGAATCGGCGCGGGTCGACCGGATCCTTCCCAACACCGTGCGAGTGCGGATCGTCGAGCGGGTCGCCGCGGTGACGCTCACGACCGATGACGGATCGTGGCTGGTCGACGAGGAAGGTCGGGTGCTGGCGCCTGCCGGCGAGACGGGCGAGCTGCCGACCATCGCGGCTGCGGAGGTTGGCGCGCTGGAGCCGGGAGCGACCGTGCAACAGCCCTCGTTGCGAGCGGCCCTGCGCGCCGTGGGGTCGATGCCCCAGGAGCTGAAGGACCTCGTCGACGCGGGCTTTGCTCCAACCGAGGAGCGGATCACGTTTGCGCTGACGTCGGGAACGGTCGTCCGATACGGCGCTGCGGAGCAGCTATCGGACAAGAACGAAGTCGTGCTCGCGCTGTTGAAGCGCTTCGGGCGGGGGAGCGCGGACCTGTCCTACATCGACGTCCGGGTGCCCACGAACCCCGCCGTCGCGCACAAAGACGCGTCTGCCGAGGAGCCCGAGCTCCCCTAAGCAACACGACGCGTGGGCCGTCGCCGTCTTGACGCATGCTCACGCTCTCGGTATATTCCTCAACCGTTCGTGTAGGTTGACATAATCATAAGGCTTAACTTTAGAGTGAGCCTAGACCAAACGCCCTCTGACCTGCACTGACGCGCTGTTGGCGGGAGGCCGGGGAAAAGCCTCAACGGTTGATAGAGGGTAGAAGAGGAGGTCGCAATGGCGACGGGACCGCAGAATTATCTGGCCGTAATCAAGGTCGTCGGCATCGGTGGCGGCGGCGTGAACGCGGTCAATCGCATGATCGAGGTCGGCTTGAAGGGCGTTGAGTTCATCGCGGTGAACACCGATGCCCAGGCGCTGCTGATGTCGGACGCCGACGTGAAGCTCGACATCGGTCGTGATCTGACGCGCGGCCTCGGCGCCGGAGCGAACCCCGAGGTGGGTCGACAGGCGGCCGAGGAGCACCGCGAGGAGATCGAAGAGGTCTTGAAGGGCGCGGACATGGTCTTCATCACTGCCGGCAAGGGTGGGGGAACGGGGACCGGCGGAGCGCCGATAGTCGCGGAGATCGCAAAGCAGATGGGAGCGCTGACGATTGGCGTGGTCACGCGGCCGTTCGCTTTCGAGGGGCGCCAGCGCGCGATCAAGGCCGAGAAGGGGATCGCGGACCTCAAAGACAAGGTCGACACGCTGATCGTCATCCCGAACGACAGGCTGCTCGACGTCGGCGACGCGACGACGTCGGTCCTCGAGGCGTTCCGCATGGCCGACGAGGTCTTGCTGCAGGGCGTGCAGGGGATCACCGACCTCATCACCACGCCGGGGCTCATCAACCTCGACTTCGCCGACGTCAAGGCGGTCATGACCGACGCGGGATCGTCGCTCATGGGGATCGGTCAGGCGCGCGGCGACAAGCGGGCCGAGGATGCCGCCAAGGCCGCGATCTCCTCGCCGTTGCTCGAAGCGTCGATCGACGGGGCGCGCGGCGTACTGCTCAACATCGCCGGCGGGTCCGACCTCGGGCTGTTCGAGGTCAACGAAGCGGCGAACATCATCTCGAAGGCGGCGCACCCCGACGCCAACATCATCTTCGGGGCGGTCGTCGACGACACGCTCGGCGATGAGGTGCGCGTGACCGTGATCGCCGCCGGTTTCGACCGATGGGCGGAGAAGGAAGCCTCGAACATCGTCAAGCCGGAGGAGGAGATCTTCTCGCTCGCGCCGGCCCCCGAGCCGGAGCCGGTGCTCGCCGATGCCTCCAGCGAGAGGCTCGTCTTCGATGCGGAGGACGACCTCGACATCCCCTCGTTCTTGAGGAACGAGTAGAGCTCCACAATCGTCCGCATCAGGAGGCCGGGGCCCGCCGGGGAGCCCCGGCCTCTTTTTGTGCTCGTTTTTCGTACGGGAGACTAGGCCGATGAGGCAGCCGCAACTCGTGCGCTCCGCAGCCGGCGAGATCGGGATCCAAACGGATCCTCAGGCGCGCGCGCAGGGTGTGCTCGTGGGGTTCACCAACCGTCGGGGAGGTGTGAGCTCCGCGCCCTACGACAGCTTGAACCTCGCGGCGCGCGTCGGCGACGAAGAGCACGCGGTGCACGCGAACAGGCGGCGCGCTGCGGACGCGGTTGGTTTCGATCACTCCCGTCTCGTTCTCGCGCGCCAGGTCCACGAGGCACACGTCATCGAAGTGGGTGGCGCCGACGCCGGCGTGCTCGGAGAGGGCGATGGGCTGCTGACGCGCGATCGAGGCCCGGTCTTGTCGATCCTCACCGCGGACTGCGCTCCGGTCGTGGTTGCAGGCGATGCGGGGGTCGCGGTGTTGCACGCGGGCTGGCGTGGGATCGTGGCGGGCGTCGTCGAAAAAGGCGTTGCCGCGCTCGGCGGAGGGCGGGCCGCGTGGATAGGCCCGTGCATCCACGCGTGCTGTTATGAGGTAGGTCCCGAGGTCATCGCTGCGTTCGAGGCGCACGACCTTCCGATCGCCGACGATCGCCACGTGGATCCGGCGCGCGCCGCGGAGACGGCGTTGCGCCGCTCGGGCGTAGACGCGGTTGCGGTCTCCGATGACTGCACCCACTGCAACCCCGATTACTTCTCCTATCGCCGCGATGGAGTGACCGGACGCCAGGGCGCGTTTGCCGCGCTCGTGGAGCCCGGAGCAGCGCGTCGGTGAACGACATCGAGGGACGCGTGGAGCGAGTGCGCGACCGGATACGAGCGGCGGCCGCGCGCGCGGGAAGGGACCCTGAGTCCGTCACGCTCGTCGCCGTCTCGAAGACGTTTCCGGCTCCGGCCGTTCTCGCCGCGGTCCGCGCCGGCGTCACCGACGTGGGCGAGAACCGCGCTCAGGAGATGGTCGACAAGGCTCGTCAGCTAAATGACGAGGTCCGATGGCACTTCGTCGGGCGGCTCCAGACGAACAAGGTCCGTCACGTAGTCGGTCTCGCGTCCCTCATACATTCCATAGACGGGATCGACCTCGCCGAGGTAGTGGGGCGAAGGGCCGCGGGTCGCGGCATCGAACAGGACGTGCTGATCGAAGTGAACCTGTCCGGTGAGTCGACCAAGACGGGAGTCGTTCCGGAAGATGCCGTCGACGTCGCTCGCCGGGTCGCGGCCGTGGAGGGGCTGGTCGTGCGCGGGCTCATGACGATCCCGTCTTGGCCGGAGGACCCGGAGGACTCCCGCGCTGCCTACAAGACGCTCGCAGCGCTCTCTATGGAGGTGCAACGAGACCTCCCCGGCGCGCACCACCTTTCCATGGGGATGACGCGCGACTTCGACGTCGCCGTCGAAGAGGGAGCGACCATCGTGCGCGTCGGCGAGGCGATCTTCGGCTCGCGCGCCCGCGGCTGATCTCTCGTAGCGACGACCGATTCCGCATCTCCCACCGCCCGCGAGCTCGAAACCGTCACGCGAAGCCCGACCGGGCTATCCTCTTGCCATGGCCGGCGTGTGGAGGAAGACGCTCATCTACCTCGGGCTTGCCGAGGAGGACGAGGACTACGACGAATACGCCTACGAGGACCTCGAGCCGGAGGAGCCTCGTCAACGGCGGGCCCCCGCGCGCAGAGCAGCTCCGGCCCCCGAACCGGTCCCCGAGGCGCGCCCCCGCTCGGCGTCCCGGCGCACGGGGGGCGACGGTGTCGTCACCCCGATGCCTTCGTTGCAGTCCCCGCGCTTCCACCTCGTGCAGCCGACGGCTTTCAACGATGCACAGGAGATCGGCGACAAGTTCCGCGAGGGGTTCTCGGTCATCATGAACCTGCAGTCGGCCGACCCCGAGCTGTCGCGCCGGCTCGTCGACTTCGCGAGCGGCCTCGCCTACGGGCTCGGCGGTTCCATGCAGCCGGCGGCCGAGCGCGTGTTCCTCATCACCCCACAAGGCGTCGCGGTGTCGGCCGAGGAGCGACGGCGTTTCCTAGAGGACCGCGGGTTCTTCAACCAGGCCTAGCCACATAACCTGACGACATGGAACTCGTTTGCGCGGCATTAGGCGTCTATTGGCTCGTCCTTCTCGCGCGCATCATCCTGTCGTGGGTCCAGGTTGCCGGCGCTCGCACGCCGTCCACGATGGGGCCCGTGGTCAAGGTCGTCTACGACTTGACCGAGCCCGTCCTCGGCTTCTTCCGCCGGATCATCCCGCCCTTCGGCATGCTCGACCTCTCGCCGCTGATCGTGTTCCTCATCCTCGGCTTCATCCGCCGGGCGCTCGGCTGCACGGGAATCTTCTAAAGACGCCTTATGGCCCCGTAGCCTGCGATACTTCGCATATGGACGTCACGCCCAAGGAGATCAACGAGAAGCAATTCCGCGACGCCTGGCGGGGCTACAACCAGGAGGAGGTCGACGACTTCCTCGACAAGGTCGCCGAGGCGGTCGACAACACACAGCGCGAGAACCAGGCGCTGAGGGCGCGCAACCTCGAGCTCGAGCAGGCGCTGTCGACTACGCGCGAGGCCGAGGAGATGCTCAAGAAGACCCTCGTGACCGCGCAGCGTGCCGCCGAGGAGGCGATCTCCAAGGCCAAGGCGAAAGCCAAACAGCTCGTCGACGAGGCCGAGAAGCGCGCCAGCGGCGCGAACGAAGAGGCGCGCAGGATCATCGAAGAGGCCGAGTCGAACGCGAAGCGGAAGACGCTCGACATCGAACGCATGAGCCAGAACCGTCGCCAGGAGCTGGACGCCGCCATCGCGCGCCTGAGCGCATATCAGTCCGAGTTGCAGGCGAAGCTCAAGACGTTCCTCGAAGAGCAGCAGCGCAGCCTCGACGCGCTCATCGAGACCGAGCCCCCGTCGGCATCGGGGCCACCGGCGAACGGCGGGCCTCCGGCGGCGCCGCGCCGAGCGATGCGGCCGCAGCGTCACGACATCACCGGGGACGATCCCACCGGGACAACCCGCATCGTCCAGGTCGAAGCAGACAACGGCAACGGCGGCGGTCTCGAAGCCGACGCGTCCTCAAGTCGTCGCGGTGTGCGCGGCTTCTTCTCCCGCGAAGAGGGCTAACCGGCCTCCGCCGCGCATGCGGCTCGAGACGTTATCTCCGGGCGGTCGCGCGCGGGCGCGGCTAGGCTCGGGCATATGACGTTGCTTCTCGCGGGCTCGATCCTGCTCATCGCGGGATCCGCAATCGCCTTGATCTCGGGGTGGGCGAACGCGGAGGAGAGCCACATATGGACCTCGATAGCGGCGACGGCCGCGGCGGCCGTGCTGCTCGTCATCGCCTTCTACCGCAGCAAGGCGACGGCGTCGGCCGTGGGCGGCGACGACGAGAGGCGCGGCGCCGAGATCGACCCGGAGATCGCTGCCGATCGCGAGGAACGGGCTCAATCGAAGTACGCGCGGGCCACGTCGCGCGGACAGGACGCAGGTGGCGGCGACGATCAGACGCAGGTGCTGGCTCCCGACGCGCCTCCACCCGGTGGGCCCGAGGCGGATGCGAGCGCAGCCGGCGCGGCGACCGCAACGACGGTAGGTCCACCGGCCGGCGAGGGAGACGCGCATGCGATGGGTGCCGGCGATGCCGAGCAACCCGACGCCGGCGGCGGGGAGTCGTCGGGGGCTTCGGTAGTTGCGATCGCCAAGACGAATAAGTTCCACCGTCCCGAGTGCCGCTTCGCGTCGGCGAAGAACGCCGAGAAGCTGACGCGCTCGGAGGCCGAGAGCCGCGGGTTCGCCCCGTGCGGCTCCTGCAACCCCTAAGACGACCCCGGCCCCCCTGCTTGCTCTGCGGCGGAAGGAGATGGGCCTTCTGCGCCTAACCCCTCCGGCGACGAGTTCACTCGAACAAGGGAGCCAAGGTGCGGAAAGGGATGCTCGGCGGCCTGACCGTCGCCGTTCTCGTCGGGGGCCTCGTTCCCGTCGCGTCCGGACAGGTGCCGCCGACGCCTCCGCGATCCAAGTGGTTCGCGGAGAACGACACCGGCCACTGGTCGAACGGCAAGAGGGCGCGCATCGACCGCGCCTGCCCGCCCGTCTACCGCTCCAATCGATCCTCGTGCTCGCTGCGGGCCTTCAAGAAGAAGCCGTTCAGCGTCGTCGCCTTCGTCGACAGCGGGATCAATCCGTACCACCGCGACTTCAGGGCCCCCGAATTCACCCACCACCCGTCGAAGTACATCGAGGGCTTCCCCAAGAACGCTAAGCCGATCAGGCTCTCGCTCGGACTCGCCGACCGCAAGGGATACGCTGCCGCGCGCCGCAAGGACGAAGGCAAGTGGTCGAGGGTCGAGAGGAACAAGCTGTACTGGATCCCGGGCACGCGCATCATCGGTGGCTACTCGACCGACGAGGGCGGCACGAACACCGAGAACGAGTGGCCCGACGTGCCGATCCTCGACGAGAACGGTCACGGCACCGGCGTGGCGAGCGTCTCTGCCGGACAGGTGTTTGGCTCCAACCCCGAGGCACTGATCGTGATGGTCGAGGGTCTCGGCGAGTCAAGCCTCGAGTGGGCCACCGCGCAGCGTTGGATCGACATCGTCTCCAACTCGTGGGGGAACCGGGCAAACCTCCCGCTCGGCGACCCATCGAGCACGCGCGTCGCCGCGCGTCGTGGGCAGAGCATCGTCTTCTCCGCCGGCAACGGCGCCACCAACACGAACTCCTCGACGGCCTTCCCCGAAGACGGCCCCGTCGAGGATCCGTGCAAGTGCAAGACCCCGGACTCCGACGTCTCCGCCACCGATCCCTGGTCGGGCCCGTCGTGGCAGCTCACGATCGGCGCGGCCTCTCCGATCAACGGTCAGGCGCACTGGTGGCATTCGATCCCGGTGGACGTGTCGTCCTTCGGTTCGAAGTGGCGCGCCGCGGGGGCCTGGGGGGTCAAGACGAAGATCGACAAGGCAGACGAGCAGACCCGCGACTTCGGGGGAACCTCGTGCGCGGCCCCCACGACCGCGGGCGTGCTGTCCTCGATCATCTTGCGCGCCCGCGAGCTGTTGAACGACACGCACGGTGGTCAGCGCCCCGGCCAGGCGGTTGCAGTCGCGCAGCGCGGCGCCAAGAAGTTCCGCAAGGGACCTCTTGCAGACGGGAAGCTAACGCGCACCGAGGCCGAGGCGCTCGTCTTGAAGACCGCGTTCCCCGTGCCGGCGGATCCCGAGAAGATCACCTGGGACTACGCGGTGCGGCCGACGACCGACCGCTACTACATGTACCAGGGTTACGGCGTCGTGCACCGGGGCTCGAAGGCGCGCGCTCTGAAGGTGCTCGTGGGCAAGAAACCACTTCCGAAGCGGCCGGAGGTCGACGAGTGGATGAAGCAGGTCGACACCGCGCGCAACGCTATCTGGGGAGAGCCCTAGACAACGCGGGCTAGGCGCGCGCTTCGACGCGTCGCAGCGCTATCCGCGCGGAGCCGCGGTCCAGTTCGACGGTCGTCGAGGTCGCGTCGTCCGGCGCGCCGTCGCCCACCCTCACGCTCGGAGCCAGGACCTCGTCACCGACGTAGGAACTGTGGTCGCGCAGCGCGGACGCGACGACGTCGTCGTCCGACGCGAGCCACAACTCGATGCGGTCCTCGACCTGGAGACCACTGGATTTGCGCAGGTCCTGGATGGCGCGCACGACCTCGCGGGCGATGCCCTCCGCTTCCAGCTCGGGTGTCAGGTCGAGGTCGAGCGCGACCCCGTAGGGCCCGTCTTGGGCGAGGGAAAACCCCTCGCGGCCCTCGACGCGCACGTCGAGGTCGTCGCGCGACAGCTCGACGGTTTCGCCGTTCAGCGAGATAGCGGCGCGGCCGTCGTTCTCGAGCGAGGAGACGAGCTCGTGCGCATCGAGGCGGGCGAGCGCGCTCGCGACTTCTTTCACGCGCGGCCCGAAGCGGGGGCCGAGCGCTTTGAAGTTCGGCTTGATCGTGTAAGAGACGAGCTCGTCGAGGCCCCTGCCGACGTCGAGGGCTTTGACGTTCAGTTCCTCCGCGACGACCGACTCGAGTTGGGCGACGTCGTCTGCCTCCGCGGCCGGGACGACGAGCAAAGCCCGCGCGAGAGGTTGTCGCACGCGCACCTTCGCGTCGGTGCGGGCAGCACGCCCGAGGGCGACCAGCTTGCGCACGGCTCCCATCCGCTTGCGCAGCGCGTCGTCGGCATCGCCCGGGCGGCGGGTGGGCCAGTCGGCAAGGTGGACCGAGTCCGGCTCCGAGTCGCTCACACGTGTGAGGTTCGCGAAGATCTCGTCCGCGACGAACGGCGTGAACGGCGCGGTCATCTTCGCGACCGCAACGAGGCACTCCCACAAAGTGAGGAAGGCGGCGCGCGTGTCCGCGTGCTCCTTGGACCTCCAGAAGCGTCGGCGGCTGCGGCGCACGTACCAGTTCGAGAGGTCGTCGACGAAACGGTCGAGCCTCCGGCCCCCGCGCGCCGCGTCGAAGTCCTCGAGGGCTTCGGTCACCTCGCGGATCGCGTCGTCGAGTTCGGCCAGCACCCACCGGTCCATCTCGGACCGGTCCTCGACTTCGATCTGCTCGGCCGTCGGGTCGAAACCCTCGAGCGAGGCGTAGGTGACCCAGAACGAATACGTGTTCCACATCGTGAGCAGGTACTTACGCAGCGCCTCCTGGATGACGTCGACCGAGACGCGCCGCGCCGACCACGGCGTCCCACCGGTAAGCAGGTACCAGCGCACCGCGTCCGCCCCCTGCACGTCGATCACCGACCACGGTTCGAGGACGTTGCCGATCGACTTCGACATCTTGCGTCCCTCTGCGTCGAGCAGGAGCCCGAGGACCACGCAGTTGCGGAACGAGTTCTGCCCCCGCAGGAGGGTGGCGATCGCGAGCAGCGAGTAGAACCAGCCGCGGGTCTGGTCGATGCCCTCCGAGATGAAGTGCGCGGGAAAGCGCTTTTCGAAGACGTCTTCGTTCTCGAACGGGTAGTGCCACTGGGCGAAAGGCATCGAGCCCGAGTCGAACCAGGCATCGATCACGCTCTTGACGCGCGCCGCCTCACCACCGCACTCGGGACACGTGATCGTGACCTCGTCGACATGGGGGCGGTGGGGATCGAGGTCTTTGAGGTCGCGACCCGCGAGCTCGCCCAGTTCGGCTATCGACCCTACGCAGGTCGCGTGCTCGTTCGCGCAGCGCCACACGGGGAGCGGCGTGCCCCAGTAACGGTCGCGCGACAGCGACCAATCGACGTTGTTCGCAAGCCAGTCGCCGAAGCGCCCGTACTTGATCGTCTCGGGATACCAGTTCGTGTCCTCGTTCGAGGCCTGCAGCTGGTCGCGCATCTGCGACGTGCGGATGTACCAGTCCTGGCGCGCGTAGTAGATGAGTGGTGTCCCGCAGCGCCAGCAGTGCGGGTAGGAGTGCTCGTAAGGCTCGGACTTGAACAAGAGGTGGCGCGCGTCGAGGTCGTCCACGATGCGTTCGTCCGCGTCCTTGAACCACAGCCCTCCGAACTCGCCGGCCTTAGCGTCGACGTGGCC
>JALZCA010000150.1 GCA_030863285.1 Actinomycetota bacterium
GGCCACGGGAACGAGCGCTCAGGCGGCACTCGAGGGATCGCTCGACCTCGTGCCGGACCTTTTGATCTGCAATGCGGTCGTGGTGTGTGCGTCGACGGATGAGGGCGATGGGCTGTGGCTCGTGGACTTGACCCGCGATGGTGTCGAGGTCGAATCGCTCGGGACGATGGACGCGACGCGGCGCCTCGGTCGATTGACGTTGTCGGGCTCGTCCGCCAAGCCACTCGTCGAGCCGGGCGGCGCGTGGGACGTTCTGCGTCATATCGGCATGCGGGCGGGGGCCGCGTCCGCGCTCGAGGCGGTCGGGATAGCGCAGAAGGCACTCGACCTCGCACTCGAGCACACGAAGACGCGCGAGCAATTCGGCAAACCCATCGGCAGCTACCAGGCGGTGTCGCATCAGATTGCAGACACCTATATGGACGTCGAGCTTGCGCGGTCACTTGCCTACTGGGCCGCGTGGTGCGTTGCCGAGAACGATGATCGGGTCACGGTGGCGGTTCCGGCCGCGAAATCCGCGGCGGCAGAGGCCGCCGTTCGCGCGTGCGAGCGGTCGATCCAGGTTCACGGCGGGATCGGGTTCACGTGGGAGCACATCCTGCACCGCTACTACAAACGGGCTCAATGGCTCGAGTCCTTCGGCGGTTACGGATACGTGCAGCGCCGCCACGTAGCCGACTCGCTTCTGGGTTCGTAGTCGCGAAGCGCACAAAGGCACGAAGCAAGCCAACTTAGGACGTATGCTTCGTCGATGCGCGCGCGTGCACGGGCGGGGGACCTCATCGACGGCCTCGTGGAGCGCTACAACCCCAAGGACTTGAAGGTCCGTCCGACGCGCTTTCACATCGTCGTAGGCGAAGAGTCGCGCGACGTCGTCGTCGGCCCCTCGGGGTGTCGCGTAGAGGAATCGAGCGGCGACTTCGACGTCGAGATCCAGACCGACGCGAGGACGTGGCGGCGCATCTTCAACGGCCAGCTCTCCGGGATCGAAGGGTTTGCCGACGGCAACATCGAGATCAGGGGCAGCATCGACAAGTCGTTGTTGTTCGAGGCGATGTTCGATCGTCCGGATGCGGGTGGCTTTCGTTACGCGCTCGAGCGGGTCAGCCTCGGAGGGCGCGCTATATCGGCGCTGGTGGCGGGTGACGAGAGCGCGCCGCCTCTGCTGCTGATCCACGGTCTCGGTGCAAGCAAGGCTTCGTGGCTCCCGGTCGTTCCCGCTTTGGCAAGGCACCACCGCATCTACGCGATCGACCTGCCCGGGTTCGGCTCCTCATCCAAGCCGCGCGGCAAGTACACGGCACCGTGGTTCGCCGACCACGTCTTCCGCTTCATGGACATGGTCGATCTGGAGTCGACGTTCGTGGCGGGTAACTCTCTCGGGGGCCGCGTGACGATGGAGATGGCGATGATGGAGCCCGAGCGCGTGCGAGGGATCGCGTGCCTTTGTCCGGCGTCCGCGTTCTCGTACCGGCCGGGCCTGCCCATCGTGAAGTTGTTGAGGCCCGAGATGGGTTTCGTCGTCGCTCGTTTGCCGCGCACCTACATCAGAGACCAGCTCAAACAATTGTTCTGCGATCCCGGTCGCATCCAAGAGGACTGGTACGACGCGGCGATCGACGACTTCCTCGGCCGCTGGAAGACGGTGCGAGGTCGTCTCGCGTTCTTTGCGGCGCTGCGCAACATCTATCTCGACGAGCCCGAGGGTGAAGCGGGTTTCTGGGCACGCCTCACCGACGTCAAGGTCCCCTCGCTGTTCGTCTACGGCCGGCGCGACGTGCTGATCACCCATAACTTCAGCCAGCGCGTCCGCAAGCACCTGCCCTCGGCAAAGGTTCAAGTCTGGAATGACTGCGGCCACGTCCCGCAACTCGAGCATCCAGAGCGCACGGTCAACGAGATGACCAAGTTCTTTGCCGCGGTAGAGACGCGCGCGAAAGCGGTCTGAACCGCGCCGGTCGACGCTAGAAGAAGGCGTTCTCGCCGGTCAACGCTCGTCCGATGATTAGCTTTTGGATCTGGCTCGTTCCCTCGTAAAGAGTCGTTACGCGCGCGTCCCGCAGGTATTTGCCGACCGGGTACTCATCGATGTAGCCGTAGCCCCCGTGTATCTGGACGGCCGCGTTCGCGGCTCGCACTGCGACCTCGCTTGCGTAGTACTTGGCCATCGATGATTCGGTCGTGTGCTTTACGCCCGCGTCCGACAATGTTGCCGCCCGCCAGGTGATCAATCGGGCCGCGTGGGTCTCCACCGCCATGTCGGCGAGCAGCTCCTGGATGAGCTGGAACCCCGCGATGGGCTTACCGAACTGTTTGCGTTCCTGCGCGTAGCCGACGCTCGCGTCGAGAGCCCCCTGTGCTATCCCGACGCACCCGGCCGCAAGCGAGATGCGACCGTTGTCCAGCGCCGACATCGCGACAGCGAAGCCTTTGCCCTCCGGGCCCAGCCGATTGCGATCCGGAACGCGCACGTCCGCGAGCACGAGCTCTGCCGTGTCCTGGGAGCGCAGGCCGAGCTTCCCGTCGACGTGGTGTGCGCTGAAGCCCGGCGCGTCCGTCGGGACGATGAAGCAGGTGATCCCTCCGGCACCCTCTTCGCCGGTCCGAGCGAACACGAGCGCCATCCCGGCCCACGTCCCGTTCGTGATGAACATCTTCGAGCCGTTGATGATCCAGCCGTCGCCGTCGCGGGTTGCTTTGGTCTTCAGGCTGCCGGCGTCGGACCCGGATCCCGGCTCGGTCAACCCGTAACAACCTAGTTTTTCGCCCGAGCAAAGCGGCGGGAGGAACTCGTTCTTCTGCTCTTGCGTCCCCCACTTCAGCAAGGTCTTGCCGACCAGCCCGACGTTCACGGACACCACCCCGCGCACGGAGCTGTCGGCTTTGCCGAGCTCCTCGATGACGAGGCAGTAGGAGACGGTGTCGAGGCCCATGCCTCCGTACTCCTGCGGAAGCGTCGCCCCGAGCCACCCCATCTCGGCGAGACCCTCGACGATCGACCGGTCCATCGACTCGGCGCGGTCCCACTGCCGGACGTGAGGTAGGACTTCCTTCTCCGCGAAGCGACGGGCCGCGTCGCGCACCATCTGCTGTTCGTCGCTGAGCTCGAAGTCCATCGGCGGCATCCTAGACAGCTCGGGGGGCCGCGTCGGGGCGGTTTCCTGCCCGCCCAGGCCGACACCGCCTGACCCAGGTGCCTTGCAAATTGTCAGACAAAGCCTCTGCAAGGGTGCCCGCCGTCTGCCGGGGGGCGTCTACCGGGGCCTGCCGGGGGCGTCTGCCGGGGGCCAGACAAAGCGTCAGACAAAGCGTCA
>JALZCA010000253.1 GCA_030863285.1 Actinomycetota bacterium
TTCCTGGCTCGCGCCCGTCTCCGCGTCCGGGTTGTCCTGGCCCTCACCTTCGTCCTGGTCCTGGCCCTCGCCCCCCTGCGTGTCCTGGTCCTCGTTGGGCTGCTGAGCGAGCACGACGCCGTCCGACGACGCGAGGGCCGCGGGACTCACTACGACGCCGGCCATGGCCGCCAGGACGAGGACCAACAAGATCACGGTCGCGCGGGAACGCATTCAGCCTCCACTCGAAGACATCGAAACGATCGGCTCCGAGGATATATCGGGCGCCCGGCCCCGGGCTTGCGCGGCGGAGGGATGCGGCGAGAGGGGGTCAGGCGGAACCGGCGGCGGGCTTGCGGCCTCGCAGGCGGGGCACTTTCATCTCGGCGTGGGCCCAGCACTTGTCGCGCCGGTTGTAGGTCGAGAGCCTCGTCTCGCAACCCTCTTGAGCGCAGACACGGCCTTCGGGGAACTTCTTCGACGCGCGTGGAAGAGGCTGCGGTCGCGAACCACGAACTGCGAACCCTTTTGCCATCGATGCTCCTCTCCGCCGGTCCGAGCGGCTCTCGGCGCTTACCGTTCCCACCGCACCTATTCCGAACCGGTCAATGACTATTCGGTTAGACAAACCAAATCGGATTTCGGTTCCCTCGACTAACGGAAATCGCGAGGAAACGTGACGCAGAACGCCGCTCGCAGACGACTGGGCATCCTTGCCACTCCGGTGAGATGGGTCGGCCTCGTCGTGCGCGGGCTGCTCGGCCCCCCCGCCAGGGCGGTGCGCGGGACCGCGCGCCGGGTCCGGGACCCGGCTCGTCAGGTCGTCGACTACTGGGCCTCGGAGCGGGTCACGATGAAACAGGGGTTCGTCGCCGTCTGCATCGCGGCACTGACCTCGCTCGTGGCCGGGCTCGTCCTGGCCGGGATGAGGCACCGCATAGAAGACGTACCCGGGCTCTTCATCCTCATCCCGGTCTCGATAGGGATGCGCGGGAACATCTTCGGCGCGCTCTCGGCGCGGCTCGGGACGTCGATCCACTCCGGGCTCTTCGAGGTGTCCCGCAACAAGAACGGCCTCCTCTACCAGAACGTCACGTCGGCGATCCTGCTGACGCTCGCTACGTCGGTCGCGATGGGGGCCATGGCGAGAGCGATCGCGTGGCTCCTACACATAGAAACGGTCTCGCTCTGGGATCTCGTCACGGTGTCTTTGCTCGGCGGGATCCTGTCGTCGATCGTCGTGCTCGCGGTCACGATCGTCATCTCGGTGACCTCGTACCAGCGCGGATGGGACCTCGACTCCGTAGGCGCCCCGCTCATCACCGCCATCGGCGACGTCGTGACGCTCCCGTCGATCCTTGCGGCCTCCTACCTCGTCGGCATCGACCTCGTGACACCGGTCCTCGGCGTGGTGTCGGTGGTCGTCGGCGTCGCCGCGCTCGCTCTGGGCTGGCGGACGGGGCGCGCGGTCGCGCGCCGCATCGTGCGGCAGAGCTTTCCCGTCCTTTGCATCGCGATCGTTCTCGACGTGCTCGCCGGAACCGTGGTCGAGCCTCGGACGTCTGCGATCTTCTTGCCGCTTCCCGCACTGTTGATAATCCTGCCCGGGTTCCTCGAGAACACGGGCGCGCTCGGCGGGATCCTCGCTGCCCGGCTTGGCTCGAAGCTGCACCTCGGCGCGATCAGCGCGCGGGCCCGACCGGACGCGGCCGCGCTGCTCGACTTCACGATCGTGCTCGTGCTGGGAGTGACCGTGTACGCGATATCGGCCCTCTCCACGCTCGGGATCGCCGAGCTGTTCGACCAGGCTTACCCGGGGGCAATCCGATTCGTCGCTCTCATCATGTTTGGAGGGATGCTCGCAACGCTCGTCGCTGCCTTCATCGGATATTACGCGGCCGTCCTGTCACACCGCTTCGGTTTCGATCCCGACAACCACACCATCCCGCTGGTCACGAGCGGAATGGACCTTCTCGGAGTCATATGTCTCGTCGTTGCACTCGTCGTCTTCGGAGTAGCCTGATCGCGCCTGCGGCACGTGACGCCGCCGGCGCCCGGAAGGGGGAATGAGAGTGGAGCAGGCAGACGGTCCGAGAACCGTCAAGGAGTTCCTTGCCGAGATAAAGGACTCCTCGGAACTCATGGTCGACCTCGCCTACGCATCCGTCTTCTTGGCCGACCCCGACCTCGCCAAAGAGGTCGGGCGTCTCGAGGAACGCATGGTCGGCTACCTCCGCGGCCTCCGCAGGCTCGCGATCCTCGCCGCCCGCAGTCCCGAAGACGCGGAGCACATGGCAGGGGTCCTGGAGATCGCCTCCGCGGTCGAAAAGATCGGCGACGCGGCCGAGGACATCGCCCGAGTTGTCGCTTCCGGATGGGGGATCATCCCCGACCTACGTGAGGACCTGCGCCATGCAGACGAGATCGTCTCGCGCGTCAAAGTGCGCGACGACGCCCCCGCGGTGGGGCAGTCGCTGCGCGACCTTGCGCTGCCCGTCGAGATGGGCGTCTGGGTCATCGGCGCGCGGCGAGGCGGCGAGTGGAACCTCGACCCGGATGCCGATTTCGTCGTCCTAGCCGACGACCGCGTGTTGCTCAAAGGCCCCGAGGACGGCGTGACGCAGGCGCGCGAGCTGATGGGCGCGCCCACGGCACCCGACGACGACGGCACGGATGTCGCCCTCTATGACCTCGACAAAGCGGTCGACCTGCTCATCGAGATGAAGAACTCCGCCGAGGTCGCAGTAGGGCTCGCGTACTCATCGTTGTTGTTCAACGATCGCGCGCTCGCGTCCGAGGTCACGAATCTGGAAAGCCGATCTGATGCGATCCACGACGAGCTCGAGTCATGGGTCTTGCGCAGCGCACAAGAGGCGCGCAACCCCGACGACCTGCGAGGCCTTATTCGCCTCGCGCATGCGAGCGAGATGATCTTCGACTCCGCGCGCGAGATGACGCGCTTGGTCGAGCAGGGCGAAGAGCTCCACCCCGTGAT
>JALZCA010000153.1 GCA_030863285.1 Actinomycetota bacterium
CCGCAGAGGAGGCGGCTCCGTCGCCGTCGGGTGGGTCGGGTGACTCCACGCCGGCAAGCAACCCGGCCCCCGCTCCGGCGCCGGCTCCCAGCGGGGGCGCCGCCGCAGCCGTCGAGGCAGCTCTGTCACAGGTGGGCAAGCCCTATCAGTGGGGCGCGGCCGGGCCCGACTCGTACGACTGCTCTGGGCTAACGATGTGGGCGTGGGCGCACGGCGGCGTGTCCCTGCCGCACAACTCCGGGATGCAGTACTCCGCGACCCCCCGCGTATCGCTCAGCGCGATTCAGCCGGGCGATCTCTTGTTCTACGGAAGCCCGATCCATCACGTATCCATGTACATCGGCGGGGGGCAGATGGTCGAGGCGCCCTACACGGGATCTCAGGTCCGGGTCGTGCCGCTGAGGACGTCCGACTTCGTGGGGGCCGGCCGCCCCTAACCAGGTCCGCGCGCGGAGTTAGCGGGTGACGGTTGGTTCCTCGATGTGGTCCAAAGCCGCATCGGCGGGCGGAGGCGGGGCTCCGGCGGCGCTCCCGGGTGCGTGCGCCTCGTCATCCGCGGCGGCGTCGGCTTCGCGCTTCACCTTCACCTCGTGACGAACTATGAAGGCAACCGACGCGACGATCACCGCGGCCCCCACGAGCATGAGCGGCGTGATCGTCTCGGACAGGATGATCCACCCGAGGAAGACGGCCACAACCGGGTTCACGTACGCGTAGGTCGCGACTTTTGAGATCGGAGCGTTGTGCAACAGCCACGTATACGCGGTGAACGCAAGAAGGGAACCGAACACGACGAGATACGCGAGCCCGATCAACGAACCGCGCGAGAACGAGCTCATCTCGAGTCCGTCGAACTCACCTACCACCAGAGCCCCGAGGACGAGCGCGGTCCCGCCGGTCATCATCTGGACCGAGGTCGAGACAAACGGATCCTTGGGCAGCGGCACCTTTGCGGAGAAGAACGAACCCCCCGCCCAGGAGAACGACGCCAGGATCAGCAAGAGCACGCCCCCGAGCGAACCCCCCGCGCTGCCTCCGCTGGCCGCGACCAGGATCCCGACGCCGGCGAACCCGACGACGACTCCAATGAGCGTCCCGCCCGACGCGCGGTCGCCGAACAGGGCCCGGAACACGACGACCCAGAGAGGAACCGAGGCGATGATCAAAGCCGCCAGGCCCGACGGGACGTCCTGCTCCGCGACCGAGACGATGCCGTTGCCGCCGAAAAGGAGTGCGGTTCCGATGAGAGCCGACGCGCCCAGCTCGCGCAACGTCACCCGCATGCGGCCGATGCCGCTCCGCCAAGCCAGGAACGCCGCCATGATCAAGCCCGCGGCTACAAAGCGGACGCCCGCGCTGAGCAAAGGCGGGATCGTCTCGACCACCACCCGGATGGCGAGGTAGGTCGAACCCCACACCAGGTAGACGGTCCACAAAGCGCTCCACTCCATCCAGGCAGGCGAGGAGGAGCGTGCGCGGGCGGCGTCTGCGAGCGCGCTCATAAACGAATCAACGCCGGTGCCGACCTGACTGTGAGGTCCCGGCCGAGATGGATCCCGTTCATATCGTCGGCAACCCGCGGCCCCGGCGGCTCATTCCAGGCGAAACCAAAGTCCGAAAAATCCAAAGGCAAAGCAAGCGAAGCAGCAAAATCTGGCGGCCTGGCCTAAGAATCGAAAAAGACGTTGCCGCGCGTAGGGTCAGGTTATGAGGCACACCTTGCGACGGCGTAGATCGAGAGAGGTCTAAGGATGCTCGCGGCACGGCGCGCGTACGTCGACGCGGTCAAGTGGCTCAAGTCCGCGCGCCCGAGAAGGTTCAGCCGTCTTCGCTACGCGGAGCGCTCGGTGGGAGCAACCGTTGCAACGGCCATCCCATTGCTGACGCTGATCGCGCTCGCCTCACCGACCAGCTTTGGCTCGCGCGCCACCAACACGTTCCAAACCGGATGGCCCCTCTACATCCTGCTTGGGATCCTCGCTCTATCTTTGATCTACCTGGTCGCGAGGGGCGCTCGCATCCTGTGGGCGCTCCGACGAGTTCGCGAGCCCTTCGTGCGCGAGCCCCGAGGCGACCCTCGCTACGAAAACTCCGCCGACAACCTCGCGGCCTGCCCCGGCCCCCTCAAGACGCGCTTCGCGATCCAATGGGTGTGGGGGCCGTTGGTAGTGGCGGTGTTCGGCGTCATGAGCGGGTTCGCGGCGACGTATTTCCTGATCGACGCCGTGCTCGCGCGCTTCAACGTGGGCTGGTATCACCCCGTCTCCGCTGCCGCCTTTCTGGTCATAAGCATCGTGCTGTTTGCGGTCGTCGCCGGTCGTCTCGTCACATGGAGACTTGCCGCCGCCATACACCGCAGCGTGACCGTCGGCTACTGAAGCGGACTCAGTCCATAGGTCCTGCGGCCAGAACTTCGGCTACCGCGGCCCACAGCTTCGGGGCATCTCCGGCGACGACGTCACCTGCCGGCAGACCGGTCTCGTCCTCGACGCGCTTGATCTCGGCGCGCGCTTCGTTGCGGTCCAGGCCCTTCGTGTTCAGCGAGACGCAGGCGACCCGGGCGGGTCTCGTCACCGCCGCGATGCGCTCGTAGCCCTGGACCATCTCGCTCAGCGGTGGAAGCGGCGTGTAGGGCGGTTCCTCGATTGCCTGCCGTCCCGCCTGGTGGCACAAGACCAGGGCGTGGGGGCACGAGCCGTGCAAGAGGCCGAGAGTGACGGCGGAGTACGCGGGGTGCCACAAGCTCCCCTGCCCCTCGACGACGACGACCTCGGTCAAGACGTGCGTGTCGCACACGAGTTTCTCGGCCGCCCCCGGCAAGAAGTCCGCGATGACCCGGTCGACGGCGATGCCCTTGCCCGCGATGAGGATGCCGGTCTGTCCGGTGGCGACGAATTCGGTCGCCGTCCCCGCAGCGCGTCCTGCGGCCGCCAACTCGAGAGCGGTCGTCTTCTTTCCCACCGCGCAATCGCTTCCCACGGTCGCGACGATCTGCTTGTCGAGTTCGAGAGGCTTTCCGCTGAACAACGGGATGTCCTTTGGTGGATCGCGCACGTCCCACAGAGAGCCTCCGTGCTCTTGGGCGAGAGCGACCAACTCGGGATCGTCGCGCAGGAACTTGTGCAGACCGTTCACGATCTCCAGCCCCGCCTCGAGCGCCTCGACGATCCACTTGCGCCAGTGCTCGGGCAACCATCCTCCGGGCGTGGCGACTCCGAGCAACAACGACGTGGGCTGGAGGGCTAACGCCGCGGTGACGGATCCAACGACCGGCACGTCGCGGCCCAGCTCCGGCATGACATCCGTCACCGAACGGCCCGCGTGCTTCTCGTCGATCACGCAGACGACCTCGTCGCGGCCGTAGCGGAGTACCCCGTGAGCCGTCTTCGCGTTGCGTTCGGTCAGATACCCGTCGGTGAGGATCGCCCACCGCCGCGGGCCGTTTGTCACCACGGCGTCTTCTTTACGCCCAGACCGGGGCCGTCCGGGAGTTGCAACAACCCCCTGCGATAAGTCACGCCGGGGTACGGATCGCTCGCAAGCAGCATGGCGCCGTCCATGTCGACGTGATCGAACAACGCAGCGATCTGCGCGCCGGCCGTGGTCGCGATCCCCGATTCGAGGTCACACCCGATCATCACTCCCATGCCGTGAGCGCGGGCGACGGTGGCGGCACGGATGATCTCGCGGATGCCGCCCGCCTTGCGCAGCTTCAGGTTGACACCGTCGACCACGCCCACCAGCTTCGCAACATCACTTGCGGTCGACACGTCTTCATCTGCAAAGACCGGGATCGAGCTGCACGCGCTCACGAAACGAAGGTCCTCGTGGTTCCCGGACGGGATCGGTTGCTCGCACAGCTCGATGTTCAAGGGCTCGAGGCGCCGGAGCTTCGAGACCGCCTCGTTCGTGTTCCAGCCCTCGTTCGCGTCGATACGAATCGCGCCCTTGAAGACCTTGCGAATGGCGGCAACGGCCTCGACGTCGCCGTCGAACCCAACCTTCAGCTTCAAGGTCGGATGATCGGAGTACTGCAGGGCCCGCTGGACCATGCGGCTGGGCTCGGTTATGGGGATCGTCACCGAGGTCGATTTCGGCGTGTCGTCCAGACCCACCAAGTGACGCAGGGGAACGTCGGCGAGTTTTGCGGCCAAATCGTGCATGGCGATGTCGAGGGCCGAGCGGGCCGAGCCCGCGGGAAGCAGGTAGGTGAGCGTCTCGAGCTCGAAGGGGCTGGACATGAGCTTGAGATCCACGTTCTCGAGCTGGGTCTTCACCGACTGAACCGTCTCGCCCCAGTGGGCGTCGGGACTTACCTCGCCGACCCCGAACTCGTCCCCGTAGGCGACCGCGACGAAGACGTTCGAGGCCGCATACCAGGACTCGCGAGCGATCACGAACTTCTCCGCCAGCGGCAGGTCGATCGCCTTGACGAACACGTCCCAACTAGCGTTCAAGAGTCCTCATAATTAAGGTCATGAACAAGAACACGATCAAAACCTACGTCCTTCTGGCGGCCCTCGGCGGGCTCCTGGTCGTTGCCGGACAGCTTCTCTTTGGTGGCATGGGAGCCTACGTCGGCCTCGCGATCGGCCTCGTATTCGTCGGCGGGTCCTACTGGTTCAGCGACAAGATCGCCATTGCCGCGTCGCGAGCAAAGCCCGTGTCCGAGCAGGAGGCGCCCGAGCTCTACCGCATGGTTCGGGAGCTGACTCTCGCCGCAAACATGCCGATGCCTCGACTGTTCGTGACGCCCGATGAGCAGCCAAACGCGTTCGCAACCGGTCGCAACGAGAAGAAGGCTGCCGTCGCGGTGACCGAGGGCATCACGCGGATGCTGGGCCCCGACGAGCTGCGCGGGGTGCTCGCCCACGAGCTTGCCCACGTCAAGAACAAGGACATCCTCATCGGGTCGGTAGCAGCGGCGATCGCGATGGGGATCACATTCCTCGCACGCATGGTGATGTGGGGCGCGATGTTCGGAGGTGGCGGAGGAGACGACGACGATGGCGGCAACATCTTCGGGTTGCTCGCGATGATGATCCTCGCTCCGATCGCGGCGTTCATCCTGCAGGCGGCCGTCTCTCGCTCACGCGAGTTCGAGGCAGATCGTACGGGGGCCGCCCTGGCGGGCAACGGCGAGCCGCTCGCGCGTGCCTTGGAGAAGCTCCACGAATCGGCGAAACACGTCCCGATGAACGTCAACCCGGCCCAAGCGAGCATGTACATCGTCAATCCGTTCACGGGGCGCAAGGTCATGTTCGCGAGTTGGTTCTCGACTCACCCCCCGGTCGAGGAGCGGGTGGCGCGCCTGCGCGGCTTCCGCGCGTAGAGCTCAGATCAACGACAGCTGCTCGCTTGCTTCTTTCTCGCGCGCCTTGGCTTCGGTGGAGCGACGGAACGTCGTCGTCTTGCGCCAGCTCCTCGCGGGTGGCTTGGGGGCCGCGACCATGAGGTCGCCGACCTGTTTACCGAGAGCAGCCCGGGCCTCTTTGGACGCATACGACCCCCGGCCATACATCGCCTCGTAGCGATCCACGAGGTGCGGGTACGTCTGACCGAGCCAGTCCATGTAGACCTCCTTCACCTTCGGACGAAGGTGCAACAGGATCGGCGTTACGTGCGTCGCCCCTGCGTCCACTGCGGCATGGACGACCTCCTTTATCTGGTCGACGCCGTCGCTGATGCCCGGCAGGATCGGAGCGATCATGACCCCGGCGGGGATGCCCGCCTCGTTCAAGCGCCTGACCGCCTCCATGCGCTTGCGCGGATGCGGCGTCCCCGGCTCGCTCTTGCGCCAGGCGTCCTCATCGAACGTCCCTATGGAATAGGCGGTCGATACGTCGGTGACCTCGGCCGCTTCAAGCAGTAGCTCGAGATCGCGCAGGAGCAGCGTCCCCTTGGTGAGGATCGAGAAGGGATTGCGGTAGTCGATCAGCGCCTGCAGGATCCCCGGCATCAACTTGTACCTTCCCTCGGCGCGCTGATACGGATCGGTTGCCGTTCCCATGGCGATGTGCTCGCCCTTCCATCGCTTCGACCGCAGTTGTCGGCGAAGCACTTCGGGTGCATTGACCTTGACGACGATCTTCGTCTCGAAGTCGCGCCCGGCGTTCATATCCATGTACGTGTGAGTGGATCGAGCAAAGCAATAAGAGCACGAATGAGAGCATCCTCGGTACGGATTGATCGTCCAGTTGAACGGCAGGTAGTTGCCCGGGACGTGATTGATGATCGTCTTTGCTTCGGACTCGATGAACGTGATCCCGCGAAAAGCGGGAGTGTCGAAGGTCGTGCGTCGGAGCTCGAAGAGCTTCTCGCCCATCCCCACACTATAGAACATATGTTCGACTCGGGCGTCGCCGGCGGCCGCCCGATGACAAGGCTGCTTGAACCCTTCGGATGCTCGGATCAGCCCTCCGGGAGGGGGCGAAAAGGCCGAATGTGCGGGACGAGCTCGACGAGGACGATCGAGGCGAGGATGAGCGCGGCTCCGATCCACCCGAGCAGGGTGAGGGTCTCGCCCAGCAAGAGGTACGCGAACAGCCCTGCAAACGCCGGCTCGCTCGCGAGGATCAGAGCGGTCCGCGCCGGCGACGTGTGACGCTGCGCGTAGGTCTGGACATAGAACCCGACCGCGGTCGCGAACAAAGCCGTCACGACGAGCGCTAGCCAAAGCGACGACTCCTGAGGCACTAGAAGATCTCCGCTTCCCGCCGCAACGACGAACGTGGAGATGCCGCAGACCGCCAGCTGCACCGCGAGCAGGGCTCCGATGTCGTACCTCGCGGCGCCTCGCCCCGTCGCGAGGATGTGGAACGCAAAGCAGCACGCGCAGGCGAGAACGAGGAGGTCGCCCCCGATGTCGCCCGTGCCGCCGGTGCGCGATAGCAAGAACAATCCAACCGTCGAGACCGCCGCCGCTATCCATGCCGGGGCGCCCGCTCGCACGCGCAAGAAGATCGCGCCGAAGAGCGGAGTCAATACGACGAACAGCCCCGTGATGAAACCGGCGTTCGACGCCGACGTGCGTTCCAAACCCAGCGTCTGAAAGACGTAGCCACCGGTCAAGAAGATTCCCATCACGGCCCCGGCCCCCCAACCGCGCGCCTCCAACTTGCGCA